>CAYZLE010000085.1:0-6345 GCA_964479305.1 uncultured Gammaproteobacteria bacterium
GTTACTCGACTTACCCACGCTATAAAGACAACAAAGTAAGATCTTGGAGCGGTAGCCAAAGGTTAAGCCTTGAGTCGCAAGACTTTGATCTGCTAACTAAAGTAATTGCACAGTTACAAGACCGTCTGCAAGTAAATAATATTAATTTTTCAGTTTCTGCTGAAAAGTACAAGGCCGAAGAAGACGCTCTGGTTACTCAGGCGATCCAAGCCTTTAAAAATAAAGCCAAAATTGTTTCGAAAGCAATGGGTGAGTCTGGTTATAAGGTCGTGAATATGAACGTAAATACAAATCGTCATTACGCTCGACCAGTACAAAAAAATTATCGTAGCAGCGGCGTTGAAATGATGATGGCTGACGGCGCAGCAAATGTGCAGCCAGGTGTTGCCGCTGGAACAAACACAGTTAAGGTCAATATATCTGGCCAAATTCAAGCAAAGTGAGTACAAACTTGTCATATAGTAATGAATACATGCCTAACGAGCATTTCGTAAAGCAATTTATGGAAGAGCTTTCAACGCAAACTAGTTTAAGTAAAAATACTTTATCGGCATATAAATCTGATATTCAGCAATTTCATCTTTGGTTAAATCAGTTGCCACTTATTGATGTGCTAACAGCTGAGAAAAAACATATTAATGAATACTTAGATTTTTGCACTAATAAAGGTTATGCAGCAAGAACTGCTGTAAGAATATTGTCGGTATTAAAGAAATATTATAAATGGATGACTATAGAAGGGCATGTGAACGAAAACCCTGTGTCTGATATTAAGCCGCCTGTTGTTGAAAAGGTATTGCCTACTTTGCTGTCTGTAGAGCAAATCAAATCATTATTAGATGCGCCAAACGTGAACACTCCAATAGGGCTTCGTGACAAAACTATTTTAGAATTTTTGCATAAAACTGGTTTGCGTGTAAGTGAGATGATTGATTTAAGGCTCGACCAAATTGATCTTGAAGAAGGTATTTTAAAAGTAAATGCAAAAACAGGTTTTTCCCGTGTTCTGCCTCTTACAGGCGAGACTATAGTGTACTTAAAGTCTTACATGGAAAAAATTAGGCCTTTCATGGCAACAGGAAAGCCAGATAGTGATTACTTATTTATCACGCAAAGGGGTTCTGGAATGACACGCCAGGCCTGTTGGTACATTATTAAACGTTATGCTAAACATGCGGGTATAACAGAAAGTATTTCTCCTCATACACTTCGTCATTCATTTGCAGCTAACTTGCTTCAGCAAGGTAAAAACCTGCAAGATCTAAAGTCTATTCTCGGGCATAGCGACCTATCAACTACTCAGATGTATAAGAGCTTAGCACTAGAGATAAAAGACGCTTCTTAACCTCTAAATTCAAGTGAATTTCACTTTTAATTGAATTTTTTGATATTTAGCAGTCTATAATGTGTGTACTTTTTTATATTGGATAGACCATGAACATGATTAAAACCGCTTTTTTGTTATTCGTTATCGCTTTAACAGCCTCTTGTGTTGAAGAAGTTGGTGCGCAACAAAACAAATCATCATCTAAAAAATTAACGAATATTGAAGCGCAAATTAGAACTAAATACAGAAACATTGAAGTTGTTAGCGTTGAAGAAACGCCAATTTCGGGTCTGTATCAGCTAAATACTTCAAGCTCAATTTTATATGTAAGTGCTGATGGCCGTTATGTCATTGAAGGCGATTTGTTTGATCAAGATAAGCAATTCAATATTACGCAGTCAAAATTAAATGCAGTTAGAAAAAATCGTTTAGATAAATTAGGCGACAAGAACTTGTTAGTTTACAAAGCTAAAGGTGTAGAAAAGCAAGTTATTAATGTATTTACTGACACTAGTTGCGGTTACTGTAGAAAACTTCACCAAGATATTCCTGCTTTGAATGCAGATGGCATCACTGTTCGATACTTACTTTTCCCACGCATGGGTCCTCAGTCACCATCATCAGCTTTAATGCAAAGTGTTTGGTGTTCGCCTAATCCTCAGCAGGCAATGACTAAAGCGAAATCTAATGGCCGTGTAACACCAGCGCGTTGTGCTAATCCAATTGCAGAACATATGCGTATTGGTCAAGAATTTGGCCTTAGAGGTACACCAATGATCATTACTCAAACGGGTGAAGTTTTACCGGGTTATTATCCACCGGCTGCTTTGAAACAGCGTCTGGGTATGAAATAACCTAGTTTATAGCTTGGGCTGAGCTTAAGTGATTACACTTCAATTAGTGTATTTGAAAAAGTAAATAGTAATAATGTAACGCAGCTTTTCCCAGGGTAAAGTTGCGTTATTGCTTTCTTGTAAAGCTCCATTTGTGACTCGTAAGTAGTCGCTATCTCTTCTAACACTTTTACATCTTTTGTTAGGTGTGTTTTGTAGTCGATAATAAAGGCTTTGTCTGCTGTGATAACAAGCCTGTCAATTATTCCATTAACAATCCCGTTCTGAATTTTCAACAAAATAGGCACTTCGTTTAGCGACTTTTCGTAATAACTGTCTTTGAATAAATAATCGAACTTCTCGTCTTGTATGACGTTTTGCGCTTCCGCCAAATAATCATTATATTGTTCTTGGCTTAGTGAGCTTGCGTCGATACTGTTAGGGAAAACAATATCCGTGTTTTCATTATGACCTTCATTCAAGCAATAAATCATATGGTGAATGGTATTGCCACGTAGCAAGGCTTCTTCAGAACTAAGGCTTGATTGGTGGTAAACATCACTATTTTTGCTGATGCTAGGGTTGAGATATCGCATACTTGGTATGGCTGTGTTGCGACTGTATTTTTTTGTAGCTACTAGACGGTTTTTATCAGCTGAAATGTTTTGTTTTATTTTCGCAATAGGGTAGTCAAATTCAACTTCATCATCGACTTGTACTCTTTCATACCAAGTGTTTTGTATTTCGCTTGTTTTTGACCCTGATATAAAGAGGTAATTAACAGCTCTAGTCATTGCAACATATAGCAGGTTGTTATTTTCCTCTTCACTTTTAATATTTTTTTCATTTAATAACTTAACTAAACACTCGGGAAGGTCTGCTTTTTTAGAAAGTAAAAAAAACTGCTGGGCTTTTGTTTCGCTTGGAGGCCAATTAACAAAACAAGAATTAGCATTTTTGTCTTTTTCTTTAGTGTAAGTATCCGCTAAAAACACAATCGGTGCTTCTAAACCTTTAGCCGCATGGATCGTCATTATTTTGACTCTGTTACTATTCTCTTTTTCTCGTAAGCTGTTTGGTTTTTCGTTATTAGTAGCGCTCTTAATTTTTTGGATATGTTGTAGAAAACGCATAATGCTTGGGTAGCGTCCGCTATCAATGTTTAATGCAAGTTCTAATAAGTATTCAAGGTTGGCTTTAACTCTAGACTTGTACTCGGGTTGGCTAGATAAGGTAAAACGTTGAATGATATTACCGTCGTGATAAATTAAATTAAGCAAGTCATGTACGGCTAAGCCTTCTTGCTTTGTCATCCAGCTTTGTAATTTTTCGTATGCATAAACTAATATTGAATCTTTATCGAGACCAGCCTTGAGATCAGTCTTGAGCCAAGCCTCTTGGCTTTGTTGGTGCAGGGTAGCAAGTTTTTCAAACCAGTTACCCGTTTTGACTTCTGCAAGTTTTATGAGGTCTTGGTCTGTACCGTTAAATATAGGTGACTTTATCAATTGAGCTAAAGCTAGGTTGTTGAATGGAGCAGTTAAGAAAGTGAGTAGACAGATAATGTCATCAACTTCTTGGCAGTCTAATAAAGTGCCAACTTCTGCCCCTTCAAAAGGAATGTTGGCTTTGCTTAAGGCCTCTTCATATGCGGCACTGTTAGTGCGCTGCTTGATCAGTATGTAAATATCTTCATACTTTGCCGCTCTTTCGTCTTCGGTAACGGCCACACCTTGCGATATTAGTGTTTGAATTTTTTCAGCGATAGCGATTGCTTCTTGTGAGCGGCTATCATTTGTTTTATCTGGTAATGCTTCTAGTAAAGGGTTCCTGAATTGTGTAGCTTCTTTTTTTTCTTCTTCTGAATTTTGAAATAAACCTAGTTTCTCAACGTGACCAATGAGTTTACTTTTATAAGTTGCATGCTCGTTGTAATTACCAATAAGGCTGCGATTTAAAAAAGTGTTGTTACACACTTGCATGATGGCGTCTGCAGATCGCCAAGATTTATCTAAAGGGAAAGAGTGGGCTTGTAATTTATCTTCTAGCCACTTGCTCGCGGTATGTTGAAGCTCAGGGTTAGCTCGCCTAAAGCTATAGATCGATTGTTTGGTATCACCCACTAAAAACACACTGCGTTTTCTTTCTAGCTTGCTGCTAGCCATTTCTTCTAGTAGTGGCAATATCATTTGCCATTGTGTTGAGTTGGTGTCTTGAAACTCATCAACAAGCAAATGATCTATACGGTTATCGAGTTTGTATTGTATCCACTCTGCATTATCGCTTTTGTTGAGCATTTTGTAGGTTTGCCATTCAAGGTCACTAAAGTCTAAAAGGCGACGGCTACGTTTGATATTTTGATAATGCTCTAGCAGTTTTTCACCTACGCGGTACCAGCTACGATTGATGGCATAAGCCTTGTTGCATTTTACTTGGTCAAGCGTTCTGATTAAGGCGTCACAAATGTTATGGTATTCGTTTATTAAGAGTTCCATGTTATCTGCGCCAACTGCTTTCTCTAAAGTTTTAGTTGCTTTAACGCCTGCACGTTTGGTCTCAGATGCAGTTAATAATGCTGACCTTAGTAGTTGAAAAGGCTTTGGGTGGGCTTTCGTTTGGTCGTAGGCTAGGCTTACAGCGTTGGCTATATTTACAAACAAATTTTGTTCAAGGTTTTGAATGCGTGTACTAAATTGAATTAATACATCTTTATTACTTTCGACAAATTCAAGCTCAGGATTGTCGGTAGGCTTGAAAAAGCGTTTGGCTTTATCTATAGCAAAACCTAAACTGTTTTCAGTACCGTCAATAAACGACCACCAGTCTGAGCGGCTATCAAGAAAACCATTTATTAGAGCCTGACGTGTACTAGATTGCCCTAGTTCTTTATAAATTAAATCAATATCAGGGCGGAGAGGGTGGTTCTTGTTGCTACTTAACTCTTTAAAGAAACGATCCCAGGCTTCATCGGCAAGTAGGTAGGTTTTTTCTGTTAATTCAAAAGCAGGAGGTAGATCACTGTCTAAGGCGAAATGCTGCAAAATATCTTGGCAAAAGGCATGGAAAGTCGAGACTTTTAACTTAGGTTCAGCAAATAGTACTTCAGAGTACAGCTGTCTTGCTTTGCTTAGTGTCTCGGGGCTAGCTTTAAGCTTGAAGTCTTTTTGAAGCTGACTAGCTAATTCGTCTTCGCTGAGATTGTGCAGTTCCCAAAGGCGGCTATATACACGCTCTAGAATCTCGTTGGCGGCTTTTCTGGTGAAGGTGATAGCTAAAATGCTGGCAGGCTTGGCATTGCTCATAAGTAGACTCACAATGCGGTTAATCAGCAAATAAGTTTTGCCTGAGCCAGCTGACGCAGATACCGTTATATTTAAATTGGGGTCTAAAGCGTTATGGCTTGAATCTACTGACTTATCCATAGAGGTATTTGGCAACAAAGCTAATTTCCTAGTTAATTTGCTATTACATTATTCTACTTTATAGCAGTATAATGATATCACTAATATAAGAAAAAATTATTATGAGCAAAACGACAACAAAGAGCTACGACGCTGGTGATATTGAGGTACTAAGTGGCCTAGATCCCGTTAGAAAACGACCGGGTATGTACACAGATACCACTCGACCTAATCACTTGGCTCAAGAAGTTATTGATAACAGTGTTGATGAGGCTATTGCCGGTCATGCTGACAAAATCGAGGTTTCGGTATTCAAAGACGGCTCTGTTAGGGTTGAAGATAATGGCAGAGGTATGCCAACTGACCCACATCCACAGCTTAAGATTCCAGGTGTTGAGGTCATTCTTACTCGACTTCATGCTGGTGGTAAATTTAGTGGTGACAACTACAAATTCTCTGGTGGTTTGCACGGTGTAGGTGTTTCTGTCGTTAATGCCTTGTCTAAAAAAGTGCTGGTTCAAGTTCGCCGTGGTGGACATGAATATGAAATGACTTTTGCTGATGGTTATAAGAAAACTGATCTAGAAAAAATAGGCACGGTTGGTCAACGTAATACCGGTACAGTTGTTCAGTTCTGGCCTGATCCTAAATATTTCGATACTGATAAGTATTCATTAACTAAGTTAAAGCATGTGCTTCGCGCTAAAGCGGTTTTATGCCCAGGCTTATTAATTAAGTTTAAAGATGAAAAAACGAAAGAAACCATTGAATGGCAGTATGAAGA
>CAYZLE010000086.1:0-6260 GCA_964479305.1 uncultured Gammaproteobacteria bacterium
AACCCATACAGTACAAAGTCTATCTTTAATATATCAGCCATGAGCTATGGTGCTTTGTCTGCCCCAGCTGTTCAGGCGCTATCTAAAGGCGCTAAAGAAGCCAGTATTTGGTACAACACCGGTGAAGGTGGCCTTGCGCCCTACCACCTTGAAGGCGGTTGCGACATTGTATTTCAAATTGGTACAGCGAAATATGGCGTACGTGATAAAGCCGGCAACTTATCTGTAGACAAGGTAAAAGAAATAGCCGCACATGATCAAGTTAAGATGTTCGAAATTAAATTAAGCCAAGGCGCAAAACCTGGCAAAGGTGGGATATTACCTGCGTCTAAAGTTTCAAAGGCCATTGCTGAGATTCGTGGCATTGAAGAAGGTAAAGACTCAATTAGCCCTAACGGCCATTTAGACGTTGAAGATAGCGCCACCCTACTCGACCTCATTCATAAAGTCCGCACAGCTGGTAACAAGCCTGTAGGTATTAAATTGGTAGTGGGTGATTTAGATTATTTTGATGACCTGTTTAAAACCATTCACGAACGTGGCATAGCCAGCGCACCAGATTTTATTACGGTAGACAGTGCAGACGGCGGCACAGGCGCAGCACCTCAAAGCTTAATGGATTATGTTGGCCTACCTATTCGCGAAAGCTTACCTAACGTTGTAGACAAGCTGAATCAATACAAGTTACGTGACCGCGTTAAGGTTATCGCTTCTGGCAAAATGGTTACGCCATCTGGCACAGCCTGGGCTTTAGCAGCTGGTGCTGATTTTGTATGCTCGGCTCGTGGCTTTATGTTTGCTTTAGGCTGCATTCAAGCCTTACAGTGCAATAAAAACACCTGCCCTACTGGTATTACTACTCACGACAAGCACTTCCAACGTGGCTTAGTGGTAGAAGATAAGGCTGCGCGTGTAGCCAGCTACGCTAGAAACATGGTGAAAGATGTGGGTGTAATTGCCCATTCATGCGGCGCTAAACGCCCGCAAGATATGCAACGTAAGCATATGCGAGTGATTACTGATATGCGCCGTTCGGAGCTTTTCTCTACTATTTATCCAGAGCAGGATGTTCTAGACGAGTATAAATAAGCGCTTAAAAACATAGCCACAAAAAAGGTCGCCATAAGGCGACCTTTTTATTACTGTATGAACCTATTATTAGCTTGAAGAAGCTTGGTAAATAGTTTCAATTGACTCATTTAAGATGTTATCAAACTCGTCGTCAGTTTGTTGTGCAAACAAGCCTTCTGTTAATGCACGAGAGAAACTCGCGATAACACCACTATTGCATGATGTTCTGCGGTTAGCTTCTTCACGGCTGTAACCACCTGATAAAGCAACAACTTTTAATACTTTCTCATGAGCAACAACGTCGCAATAGAAGTTATCTGCTTCTGGCAGAGTCAGCTTCAACATAACTTGTTGGTCTTCGTTTAAGTTATTAAGCTCAGCAACAATTGCATCACGTAGTAATGCTTCTGCTTCCGCTTTTTCTGGGCTGTTAATGTCAATTTCTGGCTCAACGATTGGCACTAAACCAGCCGCTAGAATTTGCTTAGCTACTTCAAACTGTTGCTTAACTACAGCATTAATACCTGCAGCGTTAGCCATTTTAATTACTGAACGCATTTTTGTACCAAATACACCTTGGGTAGCAGCCTTTTTAAGTAAAGGCTCTAAAGCAGGCATATCTTGCATTAGCTGAACGTCATTTTCTTCTGGCGCTAAACCTTTATCAACTTTTAAGAAAGGTACAACGTGCTTATCTTCCCAAAGGAACTTAGCAGACATTTTGCCTTCAATTTCGCGATCTAGAGTATTTTCAAATAAAATTGCACCTAGAACACGCTCGCCACTGAAAGACTTACTAGTGATGATACGTGTACGCATAGCGTGAACCATGCCGAACATTTCGTCATCATTGTTATATGCGTCTTCTTCTACGCCATATAAACGTAATGCTTTTGGAGTACTACCACCACTTTGATCTAAAGCAGCAATAAAACCTTTGTCATTCTTAATTTTTTCTAGTTGAGATGAAAAAACGGTCATCACGAATCCTCTGTAATATTCAAAATAAATTTAAAATCTGGGCTTAATTAACACAGTCTAATCATTGATAGATTTTATACAGACCTGTATCATATTGCGGACGAGATTATACATTATTGCGTTAGAAATAACTCTCACAAAAACGACAAAAGGCGGCAAGCTGTCGACCTGATGCAGTAAAATCAGCATTTAGCGTATAAAAAATAAGCACTTCAGGTGCAGGATACAAAATTATGAGTGAAAAAGATTTGCCTCATCTACTGCTAACAGATTTTTTGCCCTATAAAATTAACACCCTAGCTAAACGCATCAGCACCAACTTATCCACTGTATACGAAGACGATTTTGGCATTAATTTGCCAGAATGGCGCGTAATCGCAACTTTAGGCTATGACCGAAAGATTACAGCCAGCGAAATTTGCGAATATACTTTTATGGATAAAGTACAAATATCTCGCGCAATTAAAAACTTACGCTTAAAAGAACTTCTGCATGAAGAAGTTGATCAAAACGACAACCGTGCAAAATATGTTTTCTTAAGCCAAACCGGTAGCGACCTGCATAAAAGAATCGTACCTAAAGCCCTTGAATGGGAAAAAGAATTACTTTCTGTACTAACAGAGGAAGAACATAACTCTTTGTCTCAAATTGTTAGTAAAATCACACAAAAATTAGATAACTCAAAATAATATGAAAAAAGTTTCAGATGATCTTGGCCGCCTAACCACCCGTACGCTTGCTATGCCTTCAGATACCAACGCCTCTGGCGATATTTTTGGTGGCTGGGTACTTTCCCAAATGGATATTGCAGCGGGTATTTGTGCGGGTCAACGCGCACAATGCCGCGTTGTTACTGTATCTGTAGAAAGCATGAGCTTTATACGCCCAGTAAAAGTTGGTGACATTTTAGGTATTTACACCAAGGTTGTTCACATTGGTACAACTTCAATGCTGGTTAAGGTTCAAGCCTTTGTTCGCCGCGATCGTATTGGCTTACGCGAGCAAGTTACAACAGGAAACTTTAAGTTTGTTGCTTTAGATGACAATGGCAACCCGAAACCTATCCCTGAAGAAGTTGAACTACCAGAGTACGTTCAAGAATATTTATAAGTATTAAGTAGAACCCATAAAAAAGGCTTGTGAAAACAAGCCTTTTTTATGGGAATTATAAATACCAACTACATAGTTTGCGTTGGTCTGTCGGATTTTAATGCACCGGCTAAGTAACTCTCAATAGTTTTACCTGTAGCACCGTTGTCTTGCTCACTAAATTGCACACCTATTCCGGAAGTTTTATTACCACCTGCACCGTCTGGTGTAATCCAAATGATTTTACCAGCAACGGGTAACTTTTCTGGATTGTCCATTAGTGTTAAAAGCATGAAGATTTCATCACCAAGCTTATATTTTTTTGAAGTAGGTATAAATAAACCGCCATTGCGGATAAAAGGCATATAAGCTGAATATAGTGCGGCTTTATCCTTGATTGATAAAGACATTATTCCTTGACGACCTGCCATCTGAGAACCCCTTTAAGCGATTTTTATTTGATTAACTAGTTCATTATGCCATGTAGAGAAAAATGACTCTAGCATTAGCTGAGTATTTATACTGGCATTATGGGTTTTAAGCAAGGTGCATAGCTCATCTTGCAGGAAATAAAGCAAGGCTTGAGAGTGCGTATTACTTATTTGCTTAATGAATTTAAGTGTATCTTTATTACTTAAAGTTTCTTTGTCTTCAATATGCTGCCATCGAGAGCTGTCTTGGAGAACACTTTGTAATAAATTTATAAGACTCTGAAAGTCAATTTCTTTAGCTTCGGTAACCAGCTGTGAAACCGTACATTTATTAGCTAAAAATGCGCTAAGCAGCTCTAACAAGCTTGAACGCTGATCAATAAAGTTATCTTCAATAAATCCTAGCGCACGAAGGGGCGCGCCATTTGCAATCAATAAAGCTTGCTTCATTGTGTCTTCAAGTTTTCCAGGCACTTCAAGCTCTTCGCACTGCGCAGCCAACCAAGACATAGATTGTTCCGTGGTAGGTTGCGTTAATGTGTAAGCCTGACAACGACTTCTTATGGTAGGTAAAAGCTGTGAGGGTTGACTGCAAATTAGAAAGATAACCGTATTATCTGTTGGCTCTTCTAATGTTTTTAATAAAGCATTAGCAGCAAAATGATTCATTTTTTCTGCTTGCTCAACAATAGCTATATTAGGGCCGCTAAAATGGCTAGTCATAACTAACTTAGTTGAAAGCTCACGTATTTGGTCAATTTTAATCGGGCTTTCAGTTTTCTTTTCTACATTTTTTTCTGTCGTTAAACGACTTAGGTTTGGATGCGAGCCAGCTTCAAATAATTCACAAGATGCACATTCACCACATGCCTCGTTATCTCTAAGGTTTTGACAAAGTAAGCCTTTACTTAGTTGAGTAATTGCTTCTGTTTTAGCAATACCCTCTTCACCTTGAATCAGTAAAGCATGAGGCAAGTTACCTAAGCGATAACGCTGAAGCACATGCTCATGCAACTCAGAATACCAGTCACAAGTAAAATGGCTCATTGCTTTTCCAAATGTTTTTGTAAAATACTAGCCATAACCGCTTCTACTTGCTTTGTTACGGTTGGCAAATCTTTTTCCGCATCAATTATAGTAAAACGTTTTTCATTGTCGCTAGCCAGTGATAAAAACTTATTGCGAACACGCGTAAAGAAATCAACTTTCTCTTCTTCAAAACGATCAAGTTCTCCACGCTTTTGCGCTCTACTTAAACCCACTTCAACTGGCGCATCAAATAATAAAGTGATATCTGGTTGGCAATCAGGGTGAACCCAATCAGCTAAAGCTTGAATTTTGCTGTCTTCAATATTTCTGCCGCCACCTTGGTACGCAAACGTAGAATCCGTAAATCTATCGCAAACAACAAACTTGCCCTGCTCTAATGCTGGTTTAATAACGGTATCAACATGTTGTTTGCGTGCTGCAAACATTAGCATTAACTCAGTATCAGAACTAATGTCGAAACCGGTATTTTTACTTAGCAATAATTCACGCATAGCTTCACCCAGTGGCGTACCACCAGGTTCGCGAGTACGAATAAATTCAATGCCAGACTTTTCTAATATCGCGCAAACATTATTTAGGCCAGTTGATTTACCAACGCCCTCTGTGCCTTCACCTGTAATAAATAATGCTTTTGTTGTCATATTATTTTTTTAATGTTTTTAAATAAACTTGAACAGCTGCTTCGTGCTCTTTTAAGGTTCTTGTAAAAGTGTGACCACCTTTGCCACTAGCCACAAAAAATATAGCATCTGTTTTTTCTGGGTGCAATGCAGCATGAATAGCGGCTTTACCCGGCATAGCAATTGGCGTTGGTGGTAAGCCGTGACGCGTATAAGTATTATATGGCGTGTCTGTACGTAAATCTTTATAGCGAATGTCGCCATCATACTTTTCACCAATACCGTAAATAACGGTAGGATCAGTTTGCAGCTTCATACCTTTACGTAAACGGTTAACAAAAACGCCAGCGATTTTTTTACGTTCACCCGCAACTGCCGTTTCTTTTTCAATAATAGAAGCCAAAATAAGTGCTTCGTATGGTGTTTTAATCGGTGATTTTTTATCGCGCCCTTCCCATTCTTTATTTAGGAAAGCTTGTGAAGCTTGATAGCTACGCAGCAACACTTGTTTTACATCGGCACCTTTTTCAAAAGAGTAAGTGTCTGCTAAGAATAAACCTTCCGGATAGTCTTTGTCTGTTTTTATATAGTCGCTTATTTCTTTTAGTTTGTTTTTATCTAATTGCCCACTTAAATTTTCTTCTTGGTTTAATTGTTTAATTAAATCACGTATGTGTGTGCCTTCGATAATAGAGAAGCTATATTGCGTTGAGCGCCCTTCTGTTAGCTCTTTAACAACCCTTGCAATATTGGCGTTTGCAGGTATTAAAAACTCACCTGCTTTAAATGCAGACGATTTACCTGTTATTTGGCTATAAGCCTTAAAAAAGTTTACTGAGCCAATAAATTTATTATCATATAAGTTTTTAGCAATCGTACTAACGCCACTGCCTTTTTTAATTTCAAAACGCTTTGCTACGGCTACATCATTAGTTTGCGCTAAAGAGTAAGCGATAAAAGCGCCTACCGATATCGCTACGAGTGCAATCAAAAATAGTATTTTTTTAATCATTAAATA
>CAYZLE010000087.1:0-6244 GCA_964479305.1 uncultured Gammaproteobacteria bacterium
CTTTTTGGCAGCAATTATTGGAACCGGTATTGGTCACACCAAAATGTATAAGCGAGTCGCATGGGTAATAGTGCCTTTGGCTCTTGTGCTTTTATGCATGTCAGTTTTTATTGCGCCTTGGGCTTCTGAATATCGTGAAATTATTTGGAAAGATGCTAAGCAGCGCGCTGAAATTAATTCTATTTCTCCCGGCCAATTTAATAGTGATAAAGATAACGAAGTTACTTTGTTTTTTGATAAGTACGATGAAAACACAAGCTCTGCCAAGCAAACTTTGTTAAGTCTTTTTATTGAATTTAGCCGTGATGAACAAAAGGTTGTGCAAACCGCTAGCTCTGCAAGTAAGCATGTAGACGTGGATAACGGCAATGTTTATATGCTTTATAAAGATGGTCAGTTTCAATCTACTAATGATGACGGTTTTAGCATTATTAGTTTTGATGAGCATGCGATGCTGTTGCGAGAAAAAGTTTATCCTACCTTTAATAGCCGTAAGTTAGCATCTAAATCAACTGCTTCTTTATTTGGCTCGGATAGCTTGCAATTGATCGCTGAATTGCAAATGCGTTTTGCTGTTCCCTTAGGTGCAATTCTATTAATTTTATTAGCCGTGCCAATGAGTTATACCGTGCCTCGGAAAGGTCGTTATTCTCGCTTAGGTTTTTCTATCGTCATTTATTTTTTATATACCTATATTCTTAATCTTGCTTCATCTTGGGTTCAGAGCGGCAAGCTTACGGTTATACCTGGCGTATTCTTAGTGCATATTATTATTATGTTTATATTGTTGTTTATTTTGAGTAAGCATGAGCGATGGTTTAGTTCTTTTAAAGCAAAAGCGGCAAGTGCGTAATGAATAGAGTATTAACACTTTATATCGGCAAACAGGTTTTGCAAGGCGTTCTGCTAGTTATGCTGGTGCTCTTAGGTATTAGTTTATTGTTTGAGTTTTTAGCAAAGCTTGAGTATGTAGGCGAAAACGGTACAACTTATTTAACTATTCTTAAGTTCATATTATTTTCAATTCCTACAGTTATGTACGATATTTTTTCACCCGCTGTACTGATTGGCGGCTTGATGGCCTTAGGTGGTATGGCAAGTAATAGTGAATTGATAGCGATGAGAGCAGCGGGTGTTTCTAAGTATAAAATTACTGGCATGGTGACTCTAACCGGCATATTGCTTATGTTAATGGTTGTACTGTTGGGCGAAACTGTCTTGCCAGTAGCAGAGAAAAACAAAAATGATCTTAATAACCAAATAAGAGGTTATGGAACAAATTCCGGTTTGAATAATGTTTGGCTTAAAGAGGGTAAAAGCTTTATTAATATTGGCAAGATAGTCAGCGATACCGAAATTGAAAATATTAAGGTACATAGTTTGTTGTCTAGTGATGTCACATCGACTACGGATATTAGTTCAGCCAGTTTGCAAGAAAATGGGCAATGGCTTGGTAAAGAAGTGGTAATTACTGATTATAGTAATACAGCGGTTAAGCTTGAGCGTTTGGAAACGTCGCTTTATACATGGAGTTTTGATTTGTCTTTGTTAGAGGTTTTAAGTAACAAGCCCGAAACACTTTCACTAAAATCTTTACATGGCTATGTTAGTTATATGGACGACAATAATTTAGATAGTAGTCGTTATAAACTGTCTTTCTGGTTGAAACTTTTCGCTCCATTTACCGTCTTAGTTATGCTTTTGTTAGCTTTACCTTTTGCTTTTGGTTCTTTGCGATCGATGGCGGCCGGTAATTTAATAGTTATTGGGCTTGTAATAGGTCTTTTGTATTATATTTTAAGTGGTATTGCATCTCACCTAGGTCACTTGTATGGCATGCCGCCATTAGTGAATGCTTTAGCACCTTCGTTAGTGTTTATTTTATTAGCGGTATTTTTAATGATGAGGCAAAAATTTTAACATGATGAATTTAACTTTTAGACAAATAGCTGGCTTAGGGTTTTTAGCTGCATCAGCTTTGATGGCAATGGCTTTAGTATTTCAACATGTTTATGGCTACGAGCCTTGTCCTTTATGTGTGCTTCAACGCATAGCTATGATTTCCTTAGCACTTATTCTATTGGTTGCAGCAATACATAAGCCTGTCTCTGCGGTTTTAAGACGTATGTACTCTGGCCTGGCATTACTTGCAGCAGGTGCGGGTGCCGCTATTGCGGGTAGGCATGTTTGGTTGCAAAATTTGCCTGAAGATGAAGTGCCAACTTGTGGCCCCGGATATGATTATATTATGGAAATATTTTCGGTATTTGAGGGTTTGGCTATGATTTTATCTGGCTCGGGAGAGTGCGCTGATATTGATTGGCTATTTTTAGGTTTAACTATGCCCGCGTGGACATTAATTAGTTTTGTTATTGCGGTAATGCTTTGTGTTTATGTCTTTATTAATCAAACAAAGTTTGAATAGCTCGTGTCGCCTTCTGCTGGAGTGTCAATTAGGCTTTGAATGCTGAGCAGTTTTTCTTTGTTATAAACTTCATCGAATGGGAAGTGTTCTAAGGCTTTATTTTTAGGTGGGCGTCTTCTTAGCAGGCCGAGGTCATTTTTTTCAATAGCATTTTCTAAATGTTCAATGTTTGATTTTATCGCTTCTAGATAAGGGTTGCCCAGTGTGAAGTAGTTATCTAAATGTAGATAAGCCTTATTAAGTATGTTGTCTAGTCTAGGCTTGGTTGTGATTCGATAAAATTCAGGTGTTTTAACCAGCATCTCTGTAGCCGACTTATAAACAATAAATTTCTTGTTTTGATCAGTGCTAACGTTCATGCCTGCTAAAACAAATTCTGGATAAAGTCGGTCTCTGCATTTTTCAACATAGCAACGGTCTGACATCTGCGCCAGTATGTCGGCGGTAGCTACCATTTCTCCAACTAATTTCTCTTCTGGGCTTTGGGTTACTATGTCTTCACACTTTACTTCATAGCCAGTAAAGTGAACGATGTTGCCGCAAGTTTTAGCTATGTTGTTACCAACAATATCGCTAGTGTACTCAACTATAAAGTCAGAGCTTCGGCTTACATGTGTTTTTGTGAAAACGGCGCCATTCGTTGGCTCTTCATTAATCTTGCGAATATAACCAGAGTCGTGGAATAGGGCTGTGTTAATTGCAACAAGGAAGTAATTGTAGCCAAGCTTGTTCGATTCTTTTTTGTCATGGCCAATAACATGGCGGGCAGTACAAAGTGTGACATCTAAAGTATGCTGAATATCATGATAGACGGTGTCGTAAGACATAAAGCCTGTTTTGTCACCATGGAATAAGTCATGGAAAAGGCTAAATAATTGAGCAATCTGGTTTAGGTCGGCATCATCTTTGTATTGATCTTTAGCGAGTAATAAAACCGCATCCCTAACCTGTGCTATGGATGTGACCTTAACCTTATTACTTACATCATATTCGTTTCGACGATTTTTTATCATCAGCTATTTGTGCCTATGCTCATTATTCTTTTTATGCATTTGTTGTTTAAACAATTCACCCTACTATAACTCGCATAATAAAAGGTTTTTTAGACTAAGACCACTAGATTTTAGTTGTAGATTGCATTTTTGCTTTAGTTTCTGTGTTTAAAGCTTTATGCACCGAGTGTTTGACAGTTTGTCGGCTATGGTTAACTTATCTTTATCAAATAGCCCTGTGATTAAGCCTAGGCCAAAAAGGCTGGCAATAAAGCGTATTATACATTGTGACCAGCTTAGCTTTGCTCCGTTATTGCTGATGACCTTGATTTTCCAGGTTGTCATCGCTAATGTTTGGCCAGATAAGCGCCACTGCCAGGCACAATATAAGAACATAATGCATAGTAGGTAGATGCTAAAAACTAGGTTATGCCTTACAGCTTCACCATCATTTGTAATGACTAAAGGAAGTGTTGCAAGCATTAATAAAGCAATAATTAAAAAGCCGTCATAAATTGTTGAGAGTAAACGGCGTGTCAATTTTGCATTTATAGGGTCTGAATTCGTCATATTTATCCCATAAGACCTGAAAACGGAATAATTGTTACGTTTTCATCGGCCTCTAAGTTTCCTTGCTCACGGCTAAGCTCGATAAAACAGTTTGCTTGGCTCATGCCACTTAGTAGGTGTGACTGTTGTTTACCAGCTAAGTCAACTACCAGTTCATTATCATTATAGGAAAAATAGCCTCGTTGGTAGTCAGTTCGGCCTTCACGTTTTCTTATGGCTGTTTTGCAACGTGCTTTTAAACGTTGTGGTAGGACCTTATCTTCGCCACTTAACTTTCGTAAAGCGGGTAAAACAAAAAGGTAGTAGGTAGCCATGGCAGATACAGGGTTGCCTGGTAGACCAAAGAATAGTGAGCCATTATTAAGATGACCAAAGGTAAGTGGTCGCCCAGGTTTCATGGCTATACGCCAGAAATTGGGCTGACCGTGTTCTTTTAATATATCTTTAATATGGTCGGCGGCACCTACAGAAACTCCGCCTGTAGAGATAACGCAGTCACTGCTTTTTTGAGCTTTAGCAAAAGCCTCTCGTAACTTGTCTTTGTCGTCAGCAATAATGCCCAGGTTAGTATGCTCACAATGAGTCTCACTTAGCATGCCGATAAGGCTAAGTCTGTTACTGTCGTATATGTCGCCCAGGCCTAAGGTTTCTCCGGGTTGCTTAAGTTCGTCCCCCGTTGTAAAGAAACTAACGTTCGGTTTTTGATACACAGCTACATCGGCAATGCCGCAGGCATGTAAAAAGCCCATTATAGAAGGGGTGATACGTTTACCTTTTGCTATAGCTTGTTCTTTGGCTTTTATATCCTCGCCTGATTCTCTAACGTTGACATGATCTTTCACGGCGTCGTTCAAAATGACACTTGAACCGCTTTCGCTGGTGTTCTCTACCATAACCACGCTGTTGCAAGCCTCGGGCATAACAGCTCCAGTCATTATGCGAACGCATTCGCCAGCTTTTACTTGACCTTTAAATGGTTTGCCCGCTAATGAGTCACCTATGACTTTTAAGTTGAGCGTTTGATTTTTAATGTCATCAGCATGTATTGCAAAGCCGTCCATTGCCGAATTGCGGTGCGGTGGCACGTCGTTTAATGCGTAACAATCTTCAGCAAGCACTCTATGTAAGCTATCTTCAAGCTTAATGCTTTCAGTTTTGTTTAAACTTTGAGTGTTGTTAAGAATATTCTCGAGCGCTTGCTCTACAGTGAGCGCTGTTTCTTCGTATTCATTGCTGTCGCAGCTTGACATTATTTGCCCTTCATTCAATTTTTAAAGTTGCCAACTATTTCTTCAATTATAAAGTCGGCAACGGTTTTTATGTTGAGTATATCTAACAATATTAAGTCATCACTTAATATGAGTGGTGAGTCTGTTGCTATGGCTTTGATTTGTGGGTCTTCTGGGAATAATAGTGGTTTACACATAATGGGGCGATGAACTTCAAGCTTTGGAAAGGTGTTGCCAATATTGCCTTCGATTAGCACTAGGTCTAAGTCATCTGTTTGCAGGTCAGCGATATGCTCTTCAATACTAGGTTGCTTAGCGCACTCGCGCTCATAGAGTAATGCCCAGCGCTGCTCAGAAGTTACTAGTACTTGTTGTGCGCCGGCATGTCTAAATTCAAAACTTTCGTGTTTAGGGCTTTCAATATGAAATTTTTCACTTTCGTGCTTAATTATAGCTACTCGCAAGCCTCTTTCGTTCAGGTGCTCAAGCAGTTCAATAATGAGTTTGGTTTTTCCACTCTGTTTATGGCCGCAAATGCCCAAAATAGGAACAGGAGAGGGAGCTGAGCTTGAATCTTTATGTTTTGTTGGCATTGTTAAGTTTTGTTATATGTTCGCTTGGCACAGTATTTTAATCGTTATTCTATTTATACTCTATCACAAGAATTGTTGTAGTTATCGAAGTTAAATTCGTTTAATTCCTTAGGAGAGAGTAATGAGATTTATATTCATACTATTTTTATTTAGCTTTGCCTACCAAGGTGCATCTGCACATGATAATGGCCTAAATTATAATGTTGTGTCATTACAAGAATCCATCAGTGTTGAAGTAGATAACGACCAAATGACAGCATCAGTTGTAGTTCAGCATGATGATAAAAGTGCCAAAGAAGTTGCTCGTTTAATTAATGTCGATATGCAGTGGGCTTTAAAAAAGGTCCGTGCACATAAAGAAATTAAGGCTCAAACACTCAGTTACTCGACTTACCCACGCTATAAAGACAACAAAGTAAGATCTTGGAGCGGTAG
>CAYZLE010000088.1:0-6239 GCA_964479305.1 uncultured Gammaproteobacteria bacterium
TGTGCTCACATAAAAAAATAAACTGTGTCGCTAGGCTTATTTTGTCTTCTATGGAAATAGTCGCATCATCTTCAATGGTGTCGGCAATGCGGCAGAGTAAATAACCATTGCCAACAATATCGCGTAAGGCATCTGGAAGTTCTGGAATGGTTAAAGCAAAGGTGCGAGAAACGCCTTGTAGAATATAATTTTGATATTCAATATCTGTGAGTTGAGAGCTTCCTTGTGGGATAAACTCAGGCATAATTTTTTTGTACGTACTGCTCAACTAGTGCTTGGAAATCTTCAGCGATATGATCGCCCTTTAGCGTTACATCTTTTTCACCATCAACATATACAGGCGCAACAGGTACTTCGCCTGTACCAGGTAAGCTAATGCCTATGTTAGCGTGTTTACTTTCGCCAGGGCCATTAACTACACAACCCATTACGGCAACGGTCATGTCTTCTACGCCCTTATGTTGTTTGCGCCAAACAGGCATTTGTTCAAGTAAATAGTTTTGTATGTCTTTAGCTAGTTGCTGGAAGTAGGTGCTAGTGGTACGACCACAACCAGGGCAAGCTACAACCATCGGCGTAAATGAGCGTATGCCCATGGTCTGTAAAATTTGTTGAGCAACAACCACTTCTTCTTTACGTGCAGCACCAGGCTCAGGTGTTAGCGAAATACGAATCGTATCGCCAATGCCTTGTTGTAAAAGTAATGATAAGGCTGCTGTTGAAGCGACGATGCCTTTTGAGCCCATGCCCGCTTCAGTTAAACCTAGGTGAAGAGAATAATTATCGCGTTTCGCAAGCTCTGTATAAATTGCTACAAGGTCTTGTACACCGCTGGTTTTACAAGAAATAATAATTTTGTCTTTGCTTAGGCCAATGTCTTCGGCCATACGAGCGCTTTCTAAAGCGGAAGTAATAATGGCTTCGTGTTGAACATTTTTAAGCGGTAAGGGCTCATCTAGTTTTGCATTTTCGTCTAGTAGCCTTGCTAATACAGCTTGATCTAGGCTGCCCCAATTTACACCGATACGCACTGGCTTATCGTTTGCTATGGCAATTTCTATCATTTGCGCGAATTGCTCATCGCGTTTTTGACCACGACCAACATTGCCCGGGTTAATGCGGTATTTGGCTAAAGCTTTAGCGCACTCAGGGTATTTGGTGAGGAGTTTATGGCCGTTAAAATGAAAGTCACCCACTAAAGGTACTTCAAGGCCCATTGCTTTTAGACGTTCAACAATTTCAGGCACGGCTGCTGCTGACTCTTCATTGTTTACCGTAATACGTACAATCTCAGAACCAGCTCTGAATAAGTCGGCAATTTGGTTAGTAGTTCTCACAACATCAGCTGTGTCAGTATTGGTCATAGATTGAACGACAACCGGGTTACCGCCACCGACTAATACATTGCCAACAGCAACAGCTGTGCGTGATGATTGCGGAAAATCTGAAGAATTGCTCATAACTTAAACTCTGCCTAAATAGTAGACTAATTGATAAGTCATATTATACAGAAGTGCTAGTAAAAGAGCTGTTAAGCTTATGTTAGAATTCACAATTTATTGAGAACGATTATGTTAGTGAAAATTATTAGAAATGCGCTAGGGCTAGGAATAGTAGGTGTTGATCGTTTAACACGTCCTAAGGCTATGCAGCGTGCGCCTGAGGAGCAAATTAAAGCTCAGGAACTTGCTGATAATTTGTCGCTCTATAATCTGGCTAGGTGTCCTTTTTGCGTAAAAACGCGTAGAGCTATCCATGTTCTGGGTGTTGATATTGAATTACGTGATATTCGTCCGGGGTCATCACATAGGCAGGTTTTGCAAGAAGAAGGTGGCCGAGTAATGGTACCTTGCTTACGAATAGAAGAAGAGGGCAAAGTACGCTGGATGTACGAGTCTAAGGATATTATTGTTTATTTAAATCAGCGCTTTGCCGCTGAGTCAGTTTAGTTAAAATTGGGAGAGAGAAACATGAAATTAGAATCTATTGCTTTACACGAAGGTTATCAGTCAGAAGAAACGACAAAAGCTGCTGCTGTGCCTATTTATCAAACCACTTCATTTACTTTTGATAACACTCAACACGGTGCTGATTTATTTAACTTGGCAGTGCCTGGTAATATTTATACACGTATTATGAACCCGACTACCGATGTGCTAGAGAAGCGCGTTGCGGCAATGGAAGGTGGCCTTGCAGCTTTATGCGTGTCATCGGGTATGTCTGCTATTACTTACGCTATTCAGTGTCTTGCTGAAGTGGGTGATAACATTATTAGTACAAGCCAACTTTATGGCGGCACATACAATTTATTTGCGCACTCACTACCAAAACAAGGTATTGATGTGAAAATGATTTCACATGATGACTTCGCTGGCTTTGAAAAAGCGATTGATTCAAAAACAAAAGCGATCTTCTGTGAGTCAATTGGTAACCCAGCAGGTAACGTTGTTGATATTGCTAAATTGGCAGAAATTGCACATAAGCGCGGTGTACCTTTAATTGTAGATAACACAGTAGCAACGCCATATCTTTGTAAGCCTTTTGCATTAGGTGCAGATATTGTTGTTCACTCATTAACTAAATATATTGGTGGTCACGGTACTTCAATCGGTGGAGTTATTGTTGATTCAGGTAAATTTGATTGGGTTAAAAACAAAGAACGTTTCCCAGTATTGAATGAGCCAGATCCGTCATACCACGGTGTTGTATACACAGAAGCTTTAGGCGAAGCCGCTTATATTGGTCGTTGCCGAGTAGTGCCACTACGTAATACAGGCGCAGCCTTATCACCAATGAATGCATTCCAAATTATGCAGGGTCTAGAAACTTTAGGTTTGCGTATGGATCGTCATTGTGAAAACGCTGAAAAATTAGCTGAGTACCTGCAAAAGCACGACAAGATTGAATGGGTTAACTACGCAGCATTACCTGATAGCGCTTATCACGCCAATTGTAAAAAAATCACAGGCGGTAAAGCCTCTGGTATTTTAAGCTTTGGTGTTAAGGGTGGTTTTGATGCCTGTGCTAAGTTTATCGATTCGCTAGAAATGATTCTACGTTTAGTAAATATTGGTGATGCTAAATCACTCGCTTGTCACCCAGCGTCAACTACTCACCGTCAGCTTAACGAAGAAGAATTAGTTAAAGCGGGCGTTAGTGCAGACTTGGTTCGTATTTCAGTGGGTATTGAGCACATTGATGACATCATCGCCGATGTGTCGCAAGCTTTAGATAAGGCTTAACAAGAGCTGGAAAAAGTAGTGCTTTAAAAAGCCGAGCTTCATTTAGAAGCTCGGCTTTTTTGTGACTACATGCGGCTGATGTATAAGCCTGCAAATATTCCCGCGATAATAGCGCCGATAATTACGCTGCGGCTAACGGTTTTGCGTAGAGAGGCTACTTCTTTTAATAATTCATGATGACGGTTTTCACGTTCTACGGATTGCTTTTCAGTTTGTATTAAAGTTTGCGCCATACGGTGTAGGTCGCGTGGAGCATCGGTTAAGTCTTTAACCCAATCTGGAAAATTATCGCTACCGGGTACTTGTTTAAGCGCTTGTTGCCAAAGCGTTTTAATGCCGGTTTCTTTGAGTAAGTTTTTTTGCATGAAGGGTTTTGCTGTTGCCCATAGATCTAAGTCTGGGTAAAGCTGTCTGCCTAGGCCTTCAATTTGTAATAATGTTTTTTCAAACAGTACTAGCTGAGGTTGTACTTGGTAATTGTACTCACGTGCAATTTGAAAAAGCTGAACCATGAAGTGACCAAAAGAAATTTCTTTAAGTGGCTTTTCAAAAATAGGTTCGCACAGTGTTCGTATTGCGGCTTCAAATTCATCTGATCGTGTATCTTCGCCAATCCATTTTGAATCGATATGCAGCTCGGCAACTTTTTGGTAGTCACGGTTAAAGAAGGCTAGGAAATTGTCTGCCATGTACTGGCGGTCAAAGTTATTCATTGTGCCCATGATGCCGAAATCCATGGCAATGTATTTCGGTAGTTCAGGGTTGCTAGCATCTACAAAAATATTGCCTGGGTGCATGTCAGCATGGAAAAAGTTATGCATGAATACTTGTGTGAAAAATATTTCTACACCGCGTTCAGCAAGAACTTTTAGGTTAACTTGTTTTTCGCGAAGTTTGTCCATGTGGCTAATCGGAATTCCGTAAACACGTTCAAGTACTAATACGTTTTGAGCAACATAGTCCCAATGTACTTCAGGTACATAAATTAAGTCAGAATTTTCGAAGTGCTGACGCATGAGGTTAGCGTTTGCAGCTTCGCGTTTTAGGTTTAATTCATTACTAATAGTGTGTTGAAATTCACGCACAACATCTAATGGTTTGAAGCGGCGAATTTCAGGTGACACCCATTGAGCTAGGCGAGCTAGTCTGTGTAAAAGTTTAATGTCGCGGTTAATTATTTTATCTATGCCTGGACGAATAATTTTAACGACTATGTCTTCACCACTAAGCAGTTTGCCTGCATAAACTTGGGCTACAGAAGCAGCGGCTAATGGCTCATTATCTAGACTTAAGAAAATATCTTTAATGTTTTTGCCGTAGGCTTTTTCAATAATGGCGTGTGCTTTTGTTGAGTCAAAAGGTTTTACATTGTCTTGTAAAAAAGCCAGCGCATCAGATATGTCATCTGGCAATAAGTCACGGCGTGTAGAGAGTGCTTGCCCTAGCTTAATAAATACGGGGCCTAGTTCTTCAAGGGCAAAACGTATTTTATCTCCACGGTTGGTATACTTACTTGCACTTACCCAATGCCAAGGCATTAAGTAAAACAAAAAGCTTAACCATCTAGGATGGTCGGGGAAAATAACAGGGAGTAGGCGGTGGCGGGCAATGACTCTGCCTATTCGCATAATATGAATAATGTCGCTAATGCCAAGCATAATTTAACTCTTTGGATTATTGAGTTGTTCGTTAAGCGCGTCTAAACGTGCTTCTAAGCGGTCTGATTTTTCACGTAGTTTAATAATTTGCTGCTTTAATTGTGAATCGTCATTACTTTGCGTATTGTCTTGCGAAAAATTTTGAAATAGGTTTTTGCCGGCTTCTAATATTGAAGTAATTAGCGGCTCGGCTTGTTGGTGAGCCGAGAGCATAAATGTGCCTATGACTTCGCCAAAAACATCGCTAACAATATCTTCTTTTGTTAAGGCTAAGCTTTCAAGCCAGTGTTGAAAACTATGAGCCTTGCCAATGTCGCCTTGCATGTGCATTTTCTTTTCTAATAATAAAGTAGCGAAGCTGTCGCCTTTGCTTATGGCTATAAGCGCGTCTAGGCTGATGTCGATAGATACATCTTCTTCGGCTGTTTGTTGGCTAATAATAATTCTATTAGCGAAGAGGTGGCAATAGAATTCACGCGGCAGAGCATCTTCAGGAAGCAGTGGTGCTGGCGGTAAAATAATTTTGAACACTGAGCGCTGCAAGCCTTCAGGAACAGTAATGCCATTGTCTTTTAGAAAACGGTTTATGCGAGCTTCGGTTGAGCCAATTAAAAAATCTATATTCATTATGCGAGTTTCATGCCGCGATGTACTGCAACAATGCCTCCGGTTAAGTTATGGTAGTCAGCAAAGTCAAAGCCTGCGTCTAGCATCATGGTGCGGAATGTTTCTTGGTCTGGATGTTTACGAATAGACTCTACAAGATATTGATAGCTTTCTGAGTCGCCAGTAATTAGTTCGCCCATTTTGGGAATAAGGTTAAACGAATACTGGTCGTATATTTTTTCAAAAGTAGCATTTGTAGGTTTTGAAAACTCTAAAACAATTAATTGTCCGCCCGGTTTAATGCAGCGCAAAATGCTTTTAAGAGCTTTGGCTTTATCGGTTACGTTACGTATGCCAAAAGCCATGGTTACACAATTAAATTGTTCGTCTTCGAATGGTAGTTCTTCGGCATTGGCTTCAACAACTGTAGTGTTGTGAATAGCGCCTTTATCCATTAAACGTTTGTGGCCTTCGGCTAACATTGAAGGGTTGATGTCGGATAAAATAACTTTGCCTTCGTCGCCAACGAGTTTTGAAAAGGCAATGGCTAAATCACCTGTGCCGCCTGCAAGATCAAGTATGTGGTCACCTTTATTAACACATGCAAGGTTTAGTACAAATTTCTTCCATAGACGGTGAATGCCAAACGACATGGCGTCATTCATGATGTCGTATTTATTCGCTACAGAGTGAAACACTTCCGCTACGTGATTAACTTTGTCATCTACGGCGA
>CAYZLE010000089.1:0-6032 GCA_964479305.1 uncultured Gammaproteobacteria bacterium
CTGATACTATTTGTTATTCAACTGGGCATCGAGCGTTTATTCAATAAATATTGATTTATTCTTCAATAAAAAAAAGCCGCTCATTTTCATGAGCGGCTTTTTTATTACTATAGTATTTCAGGCTTAAACTTGAGGGCCTGCAGCTACTAAGCTCTTACCGTGTTCGTTATCTGTAAACTTATCGAAGTTTTGAACAAATAAACCCGCTAGCTTCTCAGCTTTCTTATTCCACTCAGCAACGTCAGAGTATGTATCACGTGGGTCAAGAATGTTGTCTTGAACGCCAGCTAGTGATGCAGGTACGTCTAGGTTGAAGTATGGAACTGTTACTGTTTCTGCTTCGTCAATTGAACCGTCTAGAATAGCGTCGATAATCGCGCGAGTATCTTTAATTGAAATACGGTTACCAGAACCATTCCAACCCGTGTTTACTAGGTAAGCTGTTGCGCCTACTGCGTTCATACGTTTTACTAGCTCTTCAGCATACTTAGTTGGGTGTAAGCTTAAGAAAGCCGCACCAAAGCATGATGAGAAAGTAGGTGTTGGTTCAGTAATGCCACGCTCTGTACCAGCCAGTTTTGCTGTGAAGCCAGATAAGAAGTGGTATTGAGCTTGTTCTTCGCTTAACTTAGATACAGGAGGTAGTACACCGAATGCATCAGCCGTTAAGAAGATAACTTTTTTAGCGTGACCCGCTTTAGAAACAGGCTTAACTACGTTATCAATATGGTGAATTGGGTAAGAAACACGAGTGTTTTGTGTTACTGAACCATCTGTGAAGTCAATGTTGCCATCAGCATCTACGGTTACGTTTTCTAGTAGAGCATCTTTACGAATAGCGCGGTAAATTTCTGGCTCTTTTGCTTCTTCTAAATCAATCGTTTTAGCGTAACAACCGCCTTCTAGGTTAAATACACCGTCGTCGTCCCATCCATGCTCGTCATCACCAATTAATGCGCGCTTAGGGTCAGCAGATAGTGTTGTTTTACCAGTGCCTGATAGACCAAAGAAGATTGCTGTATCGCCGTCTTGGCCAACGTTAGCAGAACAATGCATTGAAGCAATGCCTTGTAGTGGAAGTAGGTAGTTCATCATTGAGAACATGCCTTTCTTCATTTCGCCGCCGTACCAAGTACCACCAATAAGCTGTACTTTTTCAGTTAAGTCGAATGCTACAAATGTTTCAGAGTTTAAACCATGTGCTTTGTAGTTCTTGTTGCTTGTTTTTGAACCGTTCATTACAACAAAGTCTGGCTCAAATGTTTCAAGCTCTTCATCTGTAGGACGAATGAACATGTTTTTAACAAAGTGAGCCTGCCATGCTACTTCCATAACAAAACGTACTTTTAAGCATGTACTCTTGTTAGCGCCACAAAAACCGTCAACCACGTAAAGTGTTTTGCCAGATAGCTGTGTCGTTACTAATTCTTTAAGATCAGCGAAAATTTCTGGTGTGATCTTTTTGTTGTCGTTTTTAGACTTTTCAGATGTCCACCACACTGTGTCGCGAGATACATCATCTTCTACTATGTACTTATCTTTAGGTGAACGACCTGTGTAGATGCCTGTAGAAACGTTTACAGCACCTAGTTCAGTGACTATGCCTTTTTCATAACCTTCTAAAGCAGGGTTTGTTTCTGCTTCGTATAGCTCATCGTAGCTAGGGTTATAAATAATGTTGTCTACATTTTTAATACCAACACTGTCTAAGTAGTCTTTAATTTTGTCAGCCATAATATCCGATCGTCTTTAAGTTAAGTAGAAGTAATAAGGGAAGCGATTATATATAAAAATGTCATATAACTCACCTTAAAATGTCATAATTCTTATTAAACTTAGGTATATAGCCCCTTGTTTAAGATTCCGACATTTGTTGTGCGAGAATTGACAAAAATCCCCTTATTTCCATTTTTTTTTACTAAATAATTCCGTAAAGCTCCATTTTTAGGGCTTTGAAGTACAAATTTAGTTTACTAGCTAGAATACATAGCAAAAGTTAAGCCATTTATCTAAATTAATCGTATAATGGCGTTCTAATTATTTAAAGTGTTGTTCAAATGAATACTAAATTGTCGATTATTATAGTTTCTATTTTAGCTCTAGCTTTCTGGCGAGTTATTCCTCACCCTGCCAATGTTACGCCAGTTATGGCTACGGCTTTGTTTTGTGGTGCTTATTTGAACGATAAGAAAATGGCGCTTCTTTTACCTTTGCTGGCTATGTTATTAGCTGACTTGTTTATTGGCTTCCATTCAACAATGTTATTTGTATATGCGGGTATCGCCTTAACAGTGGGTGTAGGCATGTACGCGCTTCAGGGTAAGAAAGATGTGATTACGGTGGGTATTAGCTCTGTTGCTTGCTCATTAGCGTTTTTCTTTATCACTAATTTTGGTGTATGGCTTATGTCTGAGTCTTTTTATGCCAAAAACTTATCAGGCTTAGTGTCGGCATTTGTTGCAGGTATTCCATTTTACAAGAATAGCCTGTTTGGTGATTTATTCTTTACAGCCTTGTTGTTTGGTTCTTACTACTTATTAACAAACTATAAGTCAAAAAGCCGTTTCGCATAATCAAGTTCTAGGGTTAAAGTCTTAGCCTTAGCCTCTGACCTTCTTATTTAATTCATTTGCTTATCTAATTCAATAGGCCTAATTCAACAGGCCAATTGATAGTGGCATGATCAAACTCGCAATAAGAGTTTGAACAGAGATAATAATAGCCATTAACTCATAATCTCCGCCTAATTGTTTCGATAGCACGTATGACGCTGTAGCCGTTGGCAAGGCCGTTAAAACTATAAGTGCCTGTTGCACGGCAATATCTACTTCCCATAACTGACATAAATAGTAGGCCAATAAGGGCAGTACCATAAATTTAACAGTAGACGATATTGATAGCGCTTTTAGTGAATGCTGAATACCTTTTACTTTTAAAGCTGCGCCAACGGTAAGCAATCCTAAAGGTAGGGCAGCACTGGCTAGTGTGCTTAGAGTTTCTTGTATAAATAAAGGTGTTGGAATATGACTTATATTTAAACCCATTCCTATCAGGCAGGCTAAAATTAAAGGGTTGCAGGCAATAGATTTAAGTATTTTCTTTATATCACTTTTACCATGGCTGTAAATTTCGAGTATAGAGACCGATAAAATATTAATAAGCGGAATCATCATCGCTGCCAGGATAATACCAATTACTAGACCCTTGTCTTGATATAGAGAGCTTAAAATAGCTAAGCCAATATAAGTGTTAAAGCGTATTCCGCCCTGGTAAATGGATGTGAATTCTGAATTTTTAAAATTAAATAGAAATTTTATTAGCACCAGTAAAATAGTTGCGGCAATAAATAGAACAGTTAAAAGTGAGCCGAGCTTAAGCAGGTTGAGATCATTTAAATTGGCATTGAGCATTTTGCTCACTAACAAAGCTGGAAAGAAAATATAATATGTTAGTTTTTCTGCACCTTCCCAAAACTTCTTATCATTCAGTAAAAAATTAAAGATAAGGTAGCCGAAAAGAATAATCGTAAATACTGGGATGATAGCGAGAAAGATATTCATATAATCAATTACTAATTGTTTAAAGCCTAAATGGTGAAAATGATTCTACATGGTTTTATACGAAAAGAGGCTTTGGAATAATAAATCTACAGTTAAACACCTGTTAAAATAGTGTAGATATAACTTAGCTTAAGAGCAAAATGAAAAAAATAAAAATACATGACATATCACATGAAGGTGCTGGCGTAGGTCGCGATGACGACGGGCAGGTTGTGTTTATTGATGGCGCCATTCCTGATGAACTTGTTAGCTACAAAGTTGTAAATAAACGTAAACGCTTCTCTAAGGCTAAGTTAGTTGACGTAATAGAAGCCTCTGAAGACAGAGTGCCTGCAAAATGCCCCGTTTATGAAAAGTGTGGAGGCTGTGTGCTGCAGCACATGAAGCCAGAAGCTCAACGTTTATATAAGCAAAAGCAGCTATTCACTAACCTGAGTAAATTAGCCAAACTCGATAACTATATGAAGCTCGACTATATAAGTGCAAGTGATTGGGCTTATCGACGCAGAGTGCGCTTTAGTGTTGATTACAATAAAAAAACAGATGATATTCGGCTGGGTTTTCGTTCACGAGCAAGCCATGACATTCAGGCAACATCAAGCTGTGATTTAGTTGTTGAAGAGATTCAAACTTGTCTTCCAAGTTTGGAGCTAGCACTCAAGCAATTATCTGAAAAACAAAAAATTCAATCTGTTGAGATCTGCTCGGCTGATAATGTTCTAGCACTATTGTTTTGGCTAAATGAAAGCCTAGGTGAGTACGACAAAGATATATTAAGACAGCTTGCTCAAGAGCAAGGTTTATCAGTTTGGTTGCGAGATTATAAGAATAAAGAAGCGATTGAAGAACGGCTCGATGCTCAATCTGCAACATTGCAATACAACTTAGCCCCTGGTATTAAATTAGAATTTTTACCAAGTGACTTTATACAGGTGAATGCAGATATTAATGAGCACTTGGTTGCTAAGGCTATTAGTGCATTAGACTTAAACGCAAACGATAAAGTATTAGATTTGTTCTGCGGCTTAGGCAACTTTACTTTGCCTTTGGCCAAGCATGCTGGTCATGTAGTAGGCGTTGAAGGCGATAGTGGTTTGATAGAGCGCGCAAAATACAATGCTGACCTAAATGAACTGTCTAATGTTGACTTTTTTGTTGCTGATTTATTTGAAGAGAAGCTGCGTGATAAATGGGCCAAACAAAAGTACGACAAAATTATTTTAGATCCGCCTCGTGCTGGCGCTGCAGAGTTAATAAAAAATATAGACCGATTTAAAGCTAGCAGAATTGTTTACGTATCATGTGACCCGGCAACATTGGCTCGCGATGCCAATATACTAGTTAATCAGCATGGCTATACTTTAAGTGAAGCTGGCATTGCAGATATGTTTCCACATACTGCGCATGTAGAATCGATAGCGGTGTTTAATCGCTAAATTGAAGTTGGTTTGGCAAGGTAAATATTTGATCTTCGCCCAGTTTTAAGTAATAAGCCTGCAATTGTAAGTCGCGCTCATTACTATTGCCATAAAGTCTGTCACCAACAACGGGGTAACCGTAGTCACTTAGATGAATACGAATTTGGTGTTTGCGCCCAGTCTCAATTTTAATGTCGAGCAGTGATTGCTTCGTACTTATGTCGTAGTCAATACGGTTCACATAAGTTTTGGCAAACTTGCCATCTACTTTGCTTTCAATGAGTATCGGCTTTGGTGTAGGTTCTTTGTCTAGATGCTGGTTAAATTTAACCGGTAATTCACCTTTTGCAATCGCAAAATAACGTTTTTCAACTTGGCGCTCTTCAAAAAGTTTGCACAGTTTTTGAGTCGCCTTTTTGCTATGAGCAATCACCATTAAGCCTTGCGTTGCTTTATCTAAACGGTGAACAACAAAACAGGGGCGTTTTTCTGAGTTGTTAAACTCGTATTGTGTTTCTACCCAACGACTAAGCGTACAGTGGTCGCTCCACTTTGAGCCTTGTGAAAGCATACCTGAAGGTTTGTTCCAAACACTAAAGTCACCTTGGTCTGAAACTAACTCGGGTTTGGTGGGCACTTGTTGTAGTAATTCTTCATTGTAATAAAAGTGAAGAGTTTCACCGCTTGCAACTTTCTTGTCAGCACGGCGAACTCTATGCGTGCCTTTATTGTTTTCTAGCCAAACAGCGCCTTTTTGCATGGCTTGTTTAATACTTTGTTTTGATAACTTGCTGTGTTCTGCGAGCAGGTCGGCAAGTTTTGCTTCGGCTGTAACATCTATGTGGAATTCTTCTTTCATTATTATTGGCCGAACCAACTAAGCTCTTCACGTAAAGTCACTACGCTGCCGATAATTAATAAAGCTGGGGAGCTAATAGACTCAGATTTAGCTACATCAACTAATGTTGTTAGTGTGCCTGTTGCAACACGTTGCTCGGGGCGACTACCATTTTCTACAAGAGCTGCCGGCAGGTCTTTGCTAGCACCATGCTCA
>CAYZLE010000090.1:0-6017 GCA_964479305.1 uncultured Gammaproteobacteria bacterium
ATTTACGCGTTAATGTATTTCTGCCCCAGCCAAGAAGTTTAGCGGCTTCATGTTTGCGGCCATTGGTTTTCTTTAAGCTGGCTTCAATAAGTACACGTTCAAACTCAGGCATTGCTGTGTCTAACAAATTGGTATTGCCAATATTTAGTTCGTGGTTAGCCCATTTTTGAAGTAGATCTTGCCAGTTGCTTTGTGGATCTATGCTATCAAGCGGCGAATTATTTTTGCTATTTAGAAGCTCAGGCGGAAGGTCATTCATTTGAATGTTTTGGCTACTTGCCATCACTGTAAGCCAACGACTTAAATTTTCAATTTGTCTAACGTTACCCGGCCATGTCTGTTCTTGAAGCCATGTTTCAACTTCAGGAGTTAATAGTTTTTTAGATTCATGAAGCTCTGATGATGCTTGTTGAAGAAAGTAGTTCATTAAGAGTGGAATATCTTCTCTACGTTCGCGTAAGGCGGGTATGTGAATACGAATAACATTAAGGCGATGGAATAAATCTTCACGGAAGTCACCGGCTAAAACAAGGGCTTCTAAATCTTGGTGAGTCGCAGCAACAACACGAACATCTACTCGTGTAGGTGAGTGCCCCCCTACTCTATAGAATTCACCGTCTGCTAATACTCGCAATAAACGAGTTTGTAAGTCTGCTGGCATGTCGCCAATTTCATCTAGGAAAAGTGTGCCGCCGTTAGCTTGTTCGAAGCGCCCTTTTCTTTGTGATTGTGCGCCTGTAAAAGCGCCCTTCTCGTGACCGAATAATTCAGACTCCAGTAAATCTTTTGGAATAGCTGCCATGTTTAAGGCTATAAATGGCTGTTCAGATCTTGGGCTATGGTTATGTAAAGCGCGAGCAACTAATTCTTTACCAGTACCTGATTCACCGTTAATAAGTACGTTGATATTACTTTGCGATAAACGACCAATAGCACGGAAAACTTCTTGCATTGATTGTGCTTCGCCAATTATTTCTGGTGTGTCATTTACTTTTTCGGTAGAGCTTTGTTTAGTCTCTTTACGCGAAATACAAGCGCGTTTAGCTAGGGCAATTGCGTCATCAACATCAAAAGGTTTTGGTAAGTATTCAAATGCACCGCCTTCATATGCGCTAACTGCGCTATCTAAATCTGAATGTGCAGTCATAACAATCACAGGAATGTCAGGCTTCTTTTTATGAAATTCTTGCATAAAATCAAAGCCGCTCATGCCTGGCATGCGAATGTCTGTAATAACAACATCAGGTTCAGTGCTGCTGTCCATTTTTTGTATGGCATCATCACCTGATTCAAATGCGCTAACATCTAAATCTGCTTGGCTTAATGCACGTTCTAGAACCCAGCGAATTGACTGGTCGTCATCGATAATCCAAATCTTGTCTTGCATTAGTGAATCTCCATAGGGATAAGTAAAGTGAATTGAGTCCGTCCTGGTTGGCTCTCGCACTCAATTAAGCCTTTGTGTTGGCTTATGATAGATTGCGCAATAGAAAGGCCAAGTCCTGTGCCTTCAGATCGCCCGGTAACCATAGGGTAAAAAATTCTTTGAATAATGTCGCTTGGAATACCTGGCCCGTCGTCAATTATTTTGACCATTAAGACGAGTTTGTAAAAAGTATTGCCAATCGTATAGCTACAAACAGGGCGCGTTTGTAGTGTAATAATGCCTTTGCCTTCTGTTGCCTGAATAGCGTTACGCACAATATTTAGAATGGCTTGAATAAGCTGTTCTTGGTCGGCGTTAAGCAAAGGAATGCTTGGGTCATAGTCGAGCTTAAATGTAATTTCGTCGCCAAATTCAGCTTTAAATAGTTTCACGACACGTTGAAGTGCTTCGTGAATATTTATCTGTTGTATATCTAGGCGAGTACTTGGGCCTAACATGCGTTTCATTAGGTTTTGTAAACGGTCAGATTCGCTAATAATAATCTTAGTGAATTGAGCGAGTTCAGGGTCGTTTGCTTCGCGCTCTAGTAATTGAGCTGCGCCGCGAATGCCCCCAAGTGGGTTGTTAATTTCGTGAGCCAAACCGCGAGCAATTTCTTTGGCGGTAATATGTTGGCGAATAAGGTTTTCTTCTTTAGAAATACGCAAAATTCTATCGATTTTGGTAATTTCAATAAGCAGGTGATATTTATGGCCTTCAGGTAAGCAGCGTACAGAGCAGTCTGCGTAGTGGGTTTTACCATTGACGAGCATTTTTAGCTCGCGGTAGGTGTAGCCAGCTTCTGGTTCGATAGTTTCTGATATTAGGTCGGAAAATCGACGCGAATCATTAACTTGAATAGTGTCTAGATTAAACTGTGAAGCATTATTAATACTAACGCGAAAGAAGACTTCGGCAGCAGCATTCATGTTGAGAACATTTTGCTGATTGTCGGTTAAAAGCACGGCCGTGGTCATATTGTCCAGAATGGATAATATATCGTTATTATTAATTGTTGTGTGATCTAAAACCATATAAAGCCTTCTTGCAATAATTGAACCAACAAATTTACAAATATTGATTAAATAATTCTTTAATAATCAATAGCTTAGAAATCAACTTTATAAGTTAAAAGTGACGAATTAGCGATTGCACCATTATAGTGCAATGGTCTGGTCGGCGCTATCTATATTCGTAGGTATGCACAAATTAAAGGCGAAAAAAAACCCGCTACCCAGTAAGCTAGGAGCGGGTTTTTTTAGAACTAAACGTGTACTAGCAGCTGTAGTACATGTCGAATTCGCAAGGAGCTACAGCGCAACGTAGACGCTCAACTTCTTCACCTTTAAGCTCTAGGTAACCATCGATTAAGTCATCGCTGAATACGCCACCAGCTTTCAAGAAGTCACGATCTTTATCTAAAGCAGATAAAGCTTCGTCTAAAGAGAAAGCAACTTGTGGAATTGCAGCTTCTTCTTCAGGTGGAAGGTCGTATAAATCTTTACTAGCTGCATCGCCAGGGTGGATTTGGTTCTTAATACCGTCAAGGCCAGCCATTAGTAGGGCAGCGAATGCTAGGTATGGGTTAGCAGTTGAATCTGGGAAACGTACTTCAACACGACGGCCCTTAGGAGAGCTAACGTAAGGAATACGAATAGAAGCAGAACGGTTACGTGCTGAGTAAGCCAACATAACTGGAGCTTCGAAACCAGGAACTAAACGCTTGTAAGAGTTGGTTGAAGCATTTGTGAAAGCATTTAATGCTTTAGCATGCTTGATGATACCGCCAATGTAGTAAAGAGCTGTATCTGATAAGCCAGCATAGCCGTCACCAGCGAAGATGTTTTCGCCTTTGTTAGCTAGAGACATGTGAACGTGCATGCCGTTACCGTTATCACCAACTAGTGGCTTAGGCATAAATGTAGCTGTTTTGCCGTAAGCGTGAGCTGTGTTAAGTACAACGTACTTGTATTTTTGAACTTCGTCAGCTTTTTTAACTAAAGTGTTAAATAATGCACCAATTTCACACTGACCAGCAGTCGCTACTTCGTGGTGATGTACTTCAGTTTCAACGCCAATTTCTTCCATTGTTGTACACATAGCAGAACGTAGGTCTTGTAGTGAATCAACTGGAGGAAGTGGGAAGTAACCGCCTTTAACGCCAGGACGGTGACCGATGTTGCCGCCTTCGATTTCAGCAGATGAAGCCCATGCAGCTTCTGCAGAATTAATTTCGAAGAAAGAGTTACCCATCTCGTCAGCCCATTTTACGTCGTCAAATACGAAAAATTCGTTTTCTGGACCGAAGTAAGCCGTATCAGCAATGCCAGATGCTTGTAAGAAAGCTTCTGCGCGTTTAGCTGTTGAACGTGGATCACGCTCGTAACCTTCCATAGTGTTCGGCTCAATAACGTCACAAGAGATAGCTAGAGTTAGTTCGTCGAAGTACGGATCAAGGAAAGCTGTTTCTAGGTCTGGCATTAAAATCATGTCAGATTCGTTAATACCTTTCCAGCCAGCGATTGATGAACCATCAAACATTTTGCCTTCGGCTAGTGAGTCAGCATCAACAGTGTGAGCTGGTGTAGTTACGTGTTGTTCTTTACCTTGTGTATCAGTGAAACGGAAGTCAACATACTTAACTCCTTTTTCCTTGATAATGCTTAAAACGTCAGACATTGAGTTCTCCAAATAGTCGTGAATGTAGTCTTTACTAATATATAGTCTTATTGCATAAATTATGCCAGCTAATATTTAAGGATCGCTCCATATAAAACAATAACTTACAAAGATGCGAAAATAAAACCGCACTTTTACGGTGCATCTGCACCTAAATAGTGCGCATGCGTAAAATAGTTAGTACAGATAATACATAAAAAAAAACGTTTCTGGTAAAAAAATCTCAACTTCGCTATAACTTTACTGCATAGATTAGTGTGGGAGGTTATACTTGCGACCTTTGAAAATAATCTTAAATTGATAAATTATGGCTTCATCGTCGCAAACAAATAATAAATACGATATCGGCACTTTTCAGGGACTAATTCTTGCTTTGCAAGACTTTTGGGCTCAAAAAGGCTGCGTAATTCTTCAGCCTTACGATATGGAAATGGGTGCAGGTACATTCCACCCTTCTACTTTTCTACGCGCTATTGGCCCAGAGCCGTGGGCTTCGGCTTACGTGCAGCCTTCACGACGTCCTACTGATGGCCGTTATGGTGAAAACCCAAACCGTCTTCAGCACTATTATCAATTTCAGGTTGTTATTAAGCCATCACCGCTTGATATTCAAAACTTATATTTAGAGTCACTTCAGCACCTGGGTATTGATACCTTGGTTCATGATGTGCGCTTTGTAGAAGATAACTGGGAGTCGCCAACATTAGGTGCTTGGGGCTTAGGTTGGGAAGTATGGCTAAACGGCATGGAAGTAACTCAGTTTACTTACTTCCAACAAGTAGGCGGTTTAGATTGCAAGCCAGTTACCGGTGAGATTACCTATGGCCTAGAGCGTATTGCCATGTATCTTCAAAATGTTAAAAGTGTTTATGACTTAGTTTGGTCTAAAGGTCCAGACGGTAATGAAGTATCTTATGGTGATGTTTATCATCAAAACGAAGTAGAGCAGTCGACATACAATTTTGAAGAAGCTGATGTTGATTGGTTGTTTAGCGTTTTTGACAAAGCTGAAAGTGAATGCCAACGTTTAATAGACGAAGAGGGCGACAAGAATTTAGCCCTGCCTGCTTACGAACAAATTTTAAAAGCGTCGCATACTTTTAACTTGTTAGATGCACGTCATGCAATTTCAGTTACAGAACGTCAGCGTTACATCTTACGAATTCGCACCTTGTCTCGCAAAGTAGCTGAGTCATATTTTGCTTCTAGAGAAGCCTTAGGGTTTCCTATGCTAAACAATAAGGGAGAAAAATAATGAACAAAGATTTCCTTATTGAAATTGGTTGTGAAGAATTGCCACCAATGGCACTTAAAAAATTATCTGACGCTTTCGCAAATGAAATGCAAGCAGCACTTAAAGATTTTAGATTAGATGGCTTTGAAATTATTCAATACGCCGCGCCGCGTCGTTTAGCTTTATGGATAAAAAATATCCCTGTTGAACAAACTAGTGAGTCCGTAGAGAAACGTGGCCCGGCATTAGCTAATGCTTACGATGATGAAGGCAAGCCTAGTAAAGCTGCGGAAGGTTTCGCACGCTCGAACGGTGTGACAGTTGATCAGCTAGAAAAGTTAGAAACAGATCAAGGTACTTATTTAGCGTACAAGTTCACGCAAGAAGGTCAGCAAACCGAAGGCGAGTTACTTGCAATGGTAGAAACCGCTTTGTCTAAATTGCCTATTCCAAAGCGTATGCGCTGGGGTGATGGCGATGCTGAATTTGTACGACCAGTACATTGGATACTTGCTTTATTTGGTGGTGACTTAGTAGAAGGCTCTGTAATGGGCATTAAAACTACAAACCAAACTTTTGGTCACCGTTTTCATGCGCCAGTCGCACTTAGTATTTCAAAAGCTGATGACTATGAAAGTGAACTCAAGTCTAAAGGCTTCGTGATTGCCGACTTAGCTG
>CAYZLE010000091.1:0-5958 GCA_964479305.1 uncultured Gammaproteobacteria bacterium
AAACAGAAACAGAAACAGAAACAGAAACAGAAACAGAAACAGAAACAGAAACAGAACAAAAAAACGACGCTTAAAGCGTCGTTTTTTTTATGCCTTGTGTATCGTTAACTGGTCAAACGGTATCGTCCAATTATTTTCATTTGCAGCTTCTACCGCTAGCTTTTGAATAACTCGTCTAATTCTAAAATAGTCTTTTGCTGCATCAGGTTTAAATTGAGCAATTATTCTAAAGTCTAAAGAAGAACTGTTGGCTAAAGAGAATTCAACTTTTAAGCTCTCTAAAAACTCACCGTATTTAGAGTCCTCTATGCCTTTAGTCAGTGAATCCTGCAAAGTACTATTAATAGTGCCAGTAATGTCTTTTTGATATTCGTAATCTAAACCAAAGTTCTCGTAGATGCTAAAACCATCACGCGATAAGTTCTTAGGGCGTTGACCTTTGAATGTTGCGGTTTCAAATGAATAAATAGCGCCGCCCATTTGTAGCTCTACAATTTCTGGTGTTTGTGTAATGACTTGACCAAAAGTGCCATCTTCTAAAAGAACTGAGTCTCCCATTCGTGTTGGGAACCATGCTTCGTTTTTATGGTAGGGGCGAGAACTCAAGTTGATTATTTCTTTTAAGGGTACGCGTAAGTGGCCATCAAGAGCTGGGTTATGCAAGTGTGTTAGCAGACCTAATGTTTTAATTTTCCAAGGTAGGTCTTGAAACATTATTCTTTCGTCTTGACGAATAGAGCCGATATTAAGAAGGGTTTTAATCTCCACTAAATAGGCTGGAACTGTATCTTTTAAACCAATAGCTATCGCAGCTAGTAATAAGAACGATAATGCGACTAAGAGCCATTCAGACAAGCTGTAAAGCACAACGATATAAACAATAATGGCAACTGCAGTACCTATAATGCTACGACTGATTAAAACAGCTTGTTCACTTACAAAGGCGTTATCTTTACTTGAAAGTTTACGGTTATTTCTACTATAGCGAAGCCCTTTAATTAATAAGTAAGCGAAGAAACGAATAAGTTGGAATGCTAAAAAGCCGGCTGCAATTGCTACTAATAAATGAAATAACAAACCTAAAACAACATTTTTAAGTATATGTTTTAAACTTAACCAAATAGATTCTTGTGAGCCTTGAACAACTGCGAGTTCTCCTTTTAGGAGAGAAAGTTTTTGCTGTGATGAATTGTAGCGGGACTCTGCATGCCCTAAAAGTTCATTAACCTGCTTATTAAGACTTTTACTTTTTAATAAGGTTTTATTATCTGTTAGATTTTGAATGGCGCGTGATAACTCTTGTTCTCTTTCATGCCAGTACACTATGTCGGCTTCAATTTTTTTAATTTTTTGTGGTTTTTCTGTTAGCCCTTTTAGTTGGTCTAGGATTGGTTTAAATATCTCTTCTACTTCGTGTTTCCAATCAAATTCTTTAGTTTCATCAGACCTTTCAGAAAATAGCTTAGCTCCACCGGTAAGCTGCTGTACTATCTTTTCATTAAGTCCTTGTATGATTTCGTTTGCAGAATTCAGTTCTTGTTGCAATTGGCTCTTCTTGAGTTCATCTTTTTCTTTGGAAACAGTTATTTCTAATTTTTTGCGTTGAACTGTTTTTTCTTTAAGAGTGTCTTGTAATAGAACCAATTGTTGTTGGAATGTGGGTGTGGCGTTATTTTCGTCAGTAGTCTCTTGAGAGTAAGTACTATGACTTATTAAAAGCAGAGCGGTAATAATAAAAATTATTTTACTTATCATCTTTGAAATTTCCATTCTTTAAAAATCGCAAAATTAATTTGCATACATATTGGCTTTTAACAATATTTCTGTGACTTAGTTTGACAGTTATATGGTCTGCCATGTTTTTTAACTTAGTGCTGCTTATAGAAACTTTGCCGTCATGTTCTTGTTTGTTAAATAGCCAGTGAAACCAAAACTCGAAAGACCAGTTGCCCGCAATAATGCCTATATTATGGCCTGTGTCTTTGAGCTTTACACAAATGGCTTTGTCACTTTTAGCAGTGCCGAGTTGTTGTCCAGCGGGGCCGTAAATCCACTTGTATATTCGTAGATTCTTAAAGAAATCTGTAACCTCACTTCCTTGATTAGGAGGCGCTAGCATAACTATTTTGCCAATGTTACTAAGCTTGCAAGTTTGTAAATATTGACGCAGAACAATTCCGCCCATGGAGTGTGTAACAAAATGCAGTGTTTCTGCTTCTTTACTAATTTCTTTTATTTTAGGCTCTATAGTGTCTAAAACTATATCTTCAATACTAAACTTCATAGAAGGATAAGTGAAGTTATGAACTGTATAACCTAGAGCAGAAAAAAATTGCTCTATATTTTTCATGTTCTTCGCTGTTTTTGTAATGCCGTGTAACAATACAATATGCTGCTTTGAATTCTCGTTCATTAAAACTTACTCTTTTAAGCGGTGTATTAGGTTTGCGAAGTTGCAAGGTTTAGTGTCGCTGTTTAGTTGTGATTGTAAAATTTCAGACCACGCTAACTTGCATGCGTTCGTAGATCCCGGCAAACAAAAAATATATTTCCCATTAGCTACACCAGCTGTGGCACGTGACTGAACGGTAGCGGCGCCAATTTGGCTAATAGAGTAATGGCGAAACAGTTCGCCAAAGCCGTCAATTTTTTTATCAAACAATGGTTCAATGGCTTCAGGCGTACCATCATGACCAGTAAGGCCTGTGCCTCCATTTGTAATAATGACATCGATATTATCGTTAATTAGCCAGGCTGAAATTGTTGCGCGAATGCTATAGCGGTTATCTTTGTTAATTGTTTTTTCAGCGAGCTCATGCCCATCTTGCTTTATGGCTTCTACAAGGTGTTGGCCAGATGTGTCAGTTTGCTCGTTGCGGGAGTCTGATATTGTGAGAACAGCAATTTTTAGTGATTTCATAGCGCGCATTAAACCCAGTGAAGTATTATTTAATAATAGTAGGGCAATTATAACTAAACGCAGGCTAAGAGTAGGTATAATTCGCCTATGAAAGAAAGATTACAGAAATATTTAGCAAACATGGGTGTCGGCTCTCGCCGCGAAATAGAGGCTTGGATTAAAGCTGGTCGCATTGAAGTTAATGGTTCTCTTGCAGAGCTGGGCGTAAAAGTAGACGATACCGATAAAGTAAAAATCGAAGGCAAGTTAGTAGCCCCACGTAAAAAAGAAAGCGTGAACAAGGTCATTGTTTATAACAAACCTGAAGGTGAAGTAGTAAGCCGCTCTGACCCAGAGGGTAGAGATACGGTGTTTGATCAACTGCCTAAAATTAAAGGTGGCCGCTGGATTGCTGTAGGTCGTTTAGATATTAATACATCAGGTTTATTGCTATTTACTAATGACGGTGAATTAGCGAACCGTTTGATGCACCCTAAATATGAAATGGAACGTCACTATGCAGTACGTGTATTAGGTGAGGTTTCAGAAGAAATTATTCGTCAGCTTAAGAAGGGCGTAATGCTTGAAGATGGCGTGGCTCACTTTGATGATATTACTTTTAGTGGTGGTGCAGGTGCTAACAAGTGGTACAAGGTTGTATTAAAAGAAGGCCGTAACCGCGAAGTTCGTCGTTTGTGGGAAGCCGTTGGCTTACGAGTAAGTCGTTTAATGCGTATTCAATATGCAACTGTTGCCTTGCCTCAAAAGCTTAAACAAGGCCAAACCGAATTCTTAAAAGAGAATGAGTTGAAAGAACTATACGAAAGTGTAGAGCTACCTTACGAAGCGCCAGCTCCTAAAGTGCTGAGAAACAAATGGGGCAGTAAAAGCTCTGGTTCTGGTTATGGGCGAACTAAAACGCCTACGCCTCCAGGTAGAGGTAATAAGAGAACACCTTTAAGCCGTGAAGGGCGCAGCCAGAAAAGCTCACCTTATAAATCTCGCTAACTTATATATTAAATCCTAGCCTAATGCTTAATGCCTATATGCCCTTAGAAATAAGCGGCGTGATTAAAAAAAATAATTCCGACTTTGTTGTCATTGAAGACCTAGGTGTTGAGCCCTCGGGCGAAGGTGAGCACCTTATGCTTTGGGTTGAAAAGAACGGTGCCAATACAGAGTTTGTGGCTAAGCGCCTAGCAAATTATGCAGGGATATCGCCTCGTGATGTGAGTTATGCCGGCGTTAAAGATAGGCATGCCTTAACGCGCCAATGGTTTAGCCTTTGGGTGAAAAATAAACCAGAGCCTGCTGAGCTGGATTGGCTTGCCATAGAGCATGATGAGTTTTCAGTGCTCGAAGCGCATAGACACGCGCGTAAAATTAAACGTGGTACTTTGCAGGGCAATACCTTTAAGTTAATTGTTCGTGATCTAGAGTATGCCGATAGCCCTGAAAGCATTAAAGCAAAGCTTCAACAGCGCGTTGAGTTAATTCAAAAGCAGGGTGTGCCGAATTATTTTGGTGAGCAACGCTTTGGTATAGAAGGGCGTAATATTCAAAAAGCATTAGCTTGGTTTAATGGTGACTTTAGAGCTAAGAAAGCTGAGCAAACCTGGCTGCTGTCATCAGCGCGTTCAGTTTTGTTTAATGAAATACTAGAAAAGCGTATTGAAGATGAAAGCTGGCAAACCGTATTAAGCGATGATGTGTTGATGCTTAATGGCACGCAAAGTGTTTTTGATAATGATGATGTTGAGACTAACCAGCAGCGTTATGCAGACCTAGACTTACATATAACTGGCGCCATGTATGGTGATCAGTTAGTTGGCAACTCTGATGATCTACAGCCTAGAGCGTCCTTAGAGCATAGCATTTTTTCTAAAAACAAAGATCTTTGTGATGGTTTAGATGGTAAGCGTATGCAGTCTGCAAGGCGTGCTTTACGCATTGTGCCTAAGGCTATTTCAGTAGAGCTTAATGTTGAAGACAATACCTTAGAGATAGAGCTTGATTTACCTTCTGGTTGTTATGCTACAACCGTTCTCAAAGAAATAGTGAGCTATACAGAGTAGCTTCATTCAGCCTTATCTAGTTTTTCAATTGCATTAACTATTGTGGGAATGTGCTCCCAAATCAAAAAGTGTCCAGCTTTATCTACGCTAACAACATCGAGTTTGTCGCCTAAATGTGCAAATGCTTTTTTAGCAAAAGCTACGTTTTCATAACTGACTAGTTCATCTTTAGTGCCATGAATAATGCTTGTAGGGATTTTTATCTCTTTTAACTGCTTGCTCATTATTAGCAGCTCTTGCTTTAAAGGCATAATTTCATCATTTGCTTTCACTAGCTTTTTAGGTAAAAGCCATTTAATTAGGCTTAAATCTGCAGCACTGTTATACCAACGTGGGTCGCCAAACTTAGGGTCTAGGTCGCCTGCAATAACCATTAAGCCTTTAATATACTCAGGTGAAGTGATGGCTACCATTGGTGCTAGAGAGCCACCAAGTGAATGTCCTATAACAATGGCTTTTTTATTATTTTGCCCGTGTATTTTTTTGAGCAGTGCTCTTATAGCGGTAGTGTGCGGTTCAAATTCTGCTTCAAATTTATTATTTTTCGATACAGACTTACCCCAGCCAAGCCTGTCTATAGAGTACATAGTAAAGTTGTTTTGCAGCTGAGTATTCTCCATCAGGTTGCCATAGCTTTCCCAGGTCCCCGGCGTTCCATGTATAAAAACTAAGGGCGTTCGATTGGCTTTGCCTGATTGCGCATAATGCAAGGTATGCCCGTGGCTTTCTATGGTATGTAAATCAAATAAAGAATAGTCTATAGGTTTTTTAGGTGGGCCAGAGCTGCAAGCCGCCATTCCAAATAAGAGAGTTAAAAGTATTAGTAAGGAATTTTGCATAAGGCTTAGTCGCTTTAGACTTTCTTAATAAGAACGTAGACTGCACCTGTGCCACCGTCTTTAGCTTGTGCGCTACAAAATGCAATAGTGAGCGGATGTGCTCGTAAAAAACGTTCACAAAGGCTTTTGATTTTCGGTTTGTTTG
>CAYZLE010000092.1:0-5954 GCA_964479305.1 uncultured Gammaproteobacteria bacterium
GAAATACGCTTAATTGAAACATTAGGCGTAACGCTAAGTGGTCTAGATATACGAGATACGATGCCTATAGGTTTTAAATATGTTGAAGGTTCAGCAACGGTTAATGATCTTAGCCAAGAGCCTGTGGTTAATGGCCGTAATTTAGTTTGGGAAAATATTACTTTGCCAGTTGGCGGTGAAACTATAGTTAAACTTTTACTGGTTGTGGGTTCAGGTGTGGGTCAGGGTGAATATGTAAATACAGCACAAAGCTTTGTGAGTGTATTGAATGACCCAGCTTCTGGTATAGCATCTGCCAGCGTGAAAGTTGTTGCAGACCCAATATTCGACTGTAGCGATATTACAGGTAAAGTATTTGATGACAGTAATGCCGACGGCTATCAAAACCAAGGTGAAAAAGGTTTAGCTGGTGTTAAAATTGTATCGGCGAAGGGCTTGTTAATAACAACAGATGAACATGGTCGATACCATATAACATGTGCCGCAGTTCCTAATGAGGAGCGTGGAAGTAACTTTATATTAAAAGTTGATACTAGGTCATTACCTTCAGGTTATCGCATGACTACAGAGAACCCACGTGTAATTAAGCTAACACGTGGTAAGGCAACTAAGTTTAATTTTGGTGCGAGTATTCATAGAGTTGTACGTTTAGACTTGAGCGATGCAGCTTTTGTAAAAGGTGATACCCAATTAAAACCTTATTGGAAGCCATCTTTAGATAAATTATATGAACAATTACAAAAAGCACCATCTGTATTACGTCTTTCGTATTTAGGTGATATTGAGTCTGAACAACTTGCAACAAAGCGCTTAGTAGAAATAGAACGCACTATCAAAGAAAAGTGGCAGGAAATGAATTGCTGTTACTCATTACTAATTGAAAAAGAATTGTTCTGGCGTCGCGGTTATTCAATTGACTCTCAAGGTAAAAAGAAATAATGAGAATGCAGCTAAAGCTTATTGTAAAAGTCAGCGTATTATTGCTGATAACACTGTTGCCGCCTATTGTTAAGGCAGAAGTTGAAGCATGGATGCAACCTTACCTGTGTGAAGATGCTCAATCATGTAAGCCAATGCCTAACTGTGAAACTGAAGAGCTAAGCGCTAAGCAATGTCGCTTACTGAAAAAGGAATATGAGCGCTCAAAACATCGTGGTGCAGTTAGCGAAGTTGGTGAAGTCAGATCTATAGATTCAAAAAAAATAACTAATGTAGAACGACTTTTGCCTGACGAAGAAATTACTTCATGGTCAAAATTTACTGAAGAAAACGAAAGCTCAAATAACACGGATGTCACTCAACGTGTTGAGGTTTGTAAGGTACAGCTGAGATGTATCTATAAACGTAAAGTCGGTTCAGTAGTAAAGGCGCAGATTCGACACGCAATTAAACCTTTAATGGTAAGTGAAGATAGGCTAGGTGTTCCACAAAGCTATTTACAAAGTGTTGCCAACATACTGCAAGAGTATCAAGAGAAAGATGGCTTAAGCCTGCGCTTTGTAGGGCATACATCTAATGTGCCTTTGAGTGCGAGTGAGCGTCAGCAGTTTGCTAGTCATAAAGACTTATCAGAATTTATTGCCCAAAGTGTTGCATCTTCAATTCAACGCTCCTTAGCTTTGCCTTCTACTATGGTAGTTTCTGCTGGCAAAGGTGGTGTGAAACCGATTGCAAGTAATACAAGTGCTCAAGGTCGCGCACTTAATAAGCGAGTTGAATTAGAAGTATGGTATGAGCTTAAGCAAACTGAAAAAGACTTGGAGCCGAGAGTATGTCCATTTGCTGCTGAAGCAGAAATTGTTGATATGGTTTATGAAGATGATAAACCGATTATTTACTTTAAAAATGGCGAAGCTGTTTACCCAATTGCACTTGAAAGCCGTATAAAAAGAATAATGAAATCTTTGCAAGATAAAGACAATGTGAGAGTGCATTTTATTGGTCACACTAGCAAAGCTTCTTTATCAAGAAGGCAGGCTAAAATTCACCCAACACATCAACAGTTATCATTAAGCCGAGCGAAAAAAGTAGTTACAACAATAAAACCTTATACTGGACTTCGTAGTATAGACTTAAAAACCTTTGGGCTAGGTTTTAGTGAGCCTAATAAAACTGCAAATACTATTTTTGATCGAATTGATCTAGCTAATTTGTCTCGCAAGGCGCGCTCTGATAATAAGAAGCCTAATCCTGAAGCTGCTGTAAATGAACGTGACGACCGTGTAGTGATTGAATTTCATTATGATGAAAAAGCTGTCTTGAGTGATGATAATGATTTCGATATTACGCCTATTGCAACTAATGAAGAAGCCGTTAGCCCTTTTGCTTTATTACCTATTCGAATGAGTGTTGATGGCGAGTCAGTAAGTGCTAAGCGTATCCACCGTGCTGATATGCAACGTTGTACTGATGTTGCTTTAGATGAAGCTAGTGTTAAATTAAGCTTTGATAGCAATGAGATAAGTCCTAAATTACAAGTAGAAGCGGTTAATACTAGTGTCTTTACAAGCGATAATGCTAATACTCAATATAAAGAAAATACAATTGAATTTGTGAGTTACTCTAACTACGAAAACTATATTGATAACTCTGAAATAAGAATTTATTCATCCCAACAATCTCAAGGCTCAAAACCTTTAGTTATAGCTAAGTTAGAGAATAATTTTGTCAGAATTAATGTGAGTGAACTAGGTTCTAATTTTTCTAAACTTAAGCAAGAATATAGCTATGTTCTACGAGCGTATGATGAGAACGGCAAGTTTGATGAAACGAAACCTAAGTCATTTTGGCTTATTAATAGCAGCAATGTAAATTTTGAGCCGAGAACGCTTGCTGAGGCTAAAGCTTCAATTTATGGGTTTTCTAATATTGCTAGCCGAAATATAAAGATTCTTGGTGGAACTTTAATTATTGCTGGCCGTGAAATTCCTGCAGAGCATTTTGTTTGGGCATTAGATAGGTCTGTACCTGTTTCAAGTAATAAGAAATTTGTAGTAGAGCAAATAATTCCTTACGGACAACATGCTGTTGAAGTAGCTGTTTTAAACTCAGAAGGTGCAGGTAACGTTTTTACTCGTACTTTAAGTCTGCAAAAAAACAACTGGTTCACTGTTGCAATAGCTGATTTAACCGTAGGTAAAGATAATACTAATGGCCCGGCGAGTTTGATTACGAACGATGATACCCATTTCAATAATGAAGTTTTTAGTGATGGTCGCTTAGCTTTTTACACAAAAGGTGAAACAGAGTCAGGCTATAAAATAACAGCAAGTGTTGATACAGGTGAGGCGAGTAGTGAGGATTTGTTTTCTAATTTCTCTGATCAAAATCCTGATTTTTTATTTAGACGTTTAGATCAAGATGAACATTATTCCAGTTTTGGTGATGAAAGTACCTTAATTGAAGATGCGCCAACACAAGGTAAGTTTTATGCCAGACTCGAAAAAAATAAATCTTATGCTTTGCTTGGAAATTTTAAAACAGATTTATTATCAACAGATTTATCACAAGTAGATCGTGGTTTGTACGGAATACATTTACACGGCGAAACTGAGAAATCAACCACTGCAGGTGAGGCTTTGCATCAGTTTGACTTGTTTGTTGCTGCGCCTGGTACCTTGTCGGCTAGGGATGAGTTTAGAGGAACTGGTGGCTCTGTTTATTTCTTAAATCAGCGAGACATTACACAAGGTTCTGAACGTTTACGCGTAGAAGTACGAGATAAAGATTCTGGCTTGGTAATATCAACGAAAAATTTAGTGCCAGCACAAGATTATGATATTGATTATATACAAGGCAGGGTTATTCTTACTACAGCTTTATCGAGTATTGCTAATGATAATTTGCTAGTTCAAAGTAACTCATTTAATGGGCATCCTGTTTTCCTCGTTTCTCGTTATGAATATAGCGCTGAGTTAAATGATTTGGATAATACAGCTCAAGGCGTCCGCTACTCTACTTGGTTAAATGACTCACTTAAATTAGGCTTAACACATAGCCAAGAAAACGATGATACAGGCAGTCGCGATGTCACCTTGAACGGCTTAGATATGATGTATCAGTTTGCTAGTCCAAGTACTTACCTAAAGATTGAGTCTGCTAGATCCGAAGGTAAATCAAACGATACATTACTGTCTATTGATGGTGGTTATAATTTTAACCGAATCTCTAATAGTTTAACGGACAGCAAGTCAGCGAATAGTTATAGAGTAGAGTTTGCTGCAAAACTTAATGACTTGTTCGACTTTGAAAGTGATAAAGGTCATTTCAGTATTTATCAACAAGACCGTGAGGCGGGCTTCGCTGCCCCAGGTCAAACAACTGAGTATGACTCAAGTCAGGCAGGTTTTTATTCATCTACACCTTTAAACAAGCGTTGGAAACTCATTACTAAATTTGATAGTAATAAGCGTAAGGCATTGTTAGAAACAGATGCTTTAGAAATTAATGCTAAGTATAAACACAGTAAGGAATGGGCTTATGAATTTGGTATTCGTTCAGACTCAAGAGAAGATTTGTCCGCCTCTGTGCCCGTAACGCAAACTCAAGGCCGCCGAACTGATTTAGCATCAAAAGCGATATACAGGCCTGATGATAAACAATGGTCAGTGTATACCTTCGCTCAAACAACACTAGATAACTCAGAAACAAGAGACAAAAATAGCAGACTTGGTATAGGTGGTGAGTATTTACTTAATGCTAAAACAAGCCTAAATGGTGAAATTAGTGGCGGAGATGCTGGGACAGGTGGGCAACTTGGTCTTGACTATAAACTCTCAGATAGCAATCGGGTTTATTTATCGCATCGAGTTGATAACGAACGTGATATTAGTGGTGTGCTTAGTAATAAAGGTAACAGTACTGTTGGTTTTACAAATCGTTTTTCTGATAGTTTGAGTGTTTATGGTGAAGAGCGTTATGCGTTTGGTGATCAGGCTAAGGGCTTAACACATGCTTATGGCGTTGATTACATTACAAACAATCAATGGTTGGTAGGCAGTAGTTTCGAAATTGGTGAACTTGAAGAGCCAGAAAGTTTAGATAGTATTAAACGACAAGCTTTGACATTTAGTGCTCAGCGCACCGCTAAAAATTATGATTACCGAGGCGTTGTAGAGCTACGTAATGATGAAACAAATGGGAATACCAGTGACTTTACATTATTCAAAAATGATGGACGCATTCGTTTAAATGCTAACTGGGAATTCTTGGCTAAATATTATTTATCAGACAACAATAACTCTTTAGGCAGTTTCTATGAAGGGGACTTTTCTGAGTTGTCTCTTGGTTACGCTTATCGTCCTATTAACAATGATAAATTAAACGTTTTATTAAAATATACAGATTTTGAAAATAGACCCACAGCGAATCAGTTAAACCAAGGTACACTAAGTAATAATGCATTACAGAAAAGCGAAATTTTTGCTTTAGATATTAATTACGATATTACGCCTCGCTGGACTCTAGGCGCGAAAATTGCGCAACGTGAAGGTCAAATAGCTTTAGATAGAACAAACCCTGTCTACACAGCCAGTAATGCTGAATTATTAATTATTCGCGCAGACTGGCACGTAGTAAGACGTTGGGACTTGCTATTAGAAACACGCTCATTAAAAGTTGAACAGGCGCAAGATCAGAGAAAAGGTAATTTAATTGGTCTGTATAGACACTTCGGAGATAACTTAAAAGCAGGTATTGGTTATAACTATACAGATTTTTCTGATGACTTAACTGATTTAGATTTTGACAGTAAAGGTGTCTTTATTAATGTTACCGGTAAGTTATAAATACTTATATCAACACATAAAAAAAGCCTGGTATTTCTACCAGGCTTTTTTGTTTAATAAACTCGTGTCCTATTTAGGAATACGAATTTTTTGACCTGGGAAGATAAGGTCAGGGTCTTCAATAACTTCTTTGTTAGCTTCAAAGATTTCAGGGTACTTACTACCATT
>CAYZLE010000093.1:0-5930 GCA_964479305.1 uncultured Gammaproteobacteria bacterium
CGCGCTGTCCATCAATGGCAATGGCGCGTGGGGAAGAGAAATTATCCCCGCTGCCGGTGCTATTGTCTGAGAGTATGCTGCGATTGCCGGTCGTCAGATCCACGGCGACAATGGCGGTAAGACCACCATCAACCACCAAGGCGCGCTGTCCATCAATGGCAATGGCGCGTGGGGAAGAGAAATTATCCCCGCTGCCAGTGCTGTTATCTGAGAGTATGCTGCGGTTGCCGGTCGTCAGATCCACGGCGACAATGGCGCTAAGATTATCATCGCCCACCAAGGCGCGCTGTCCATCAATGGCAATGGCGCGTGGGAAAGAGAAATTATCCCCGCTGCCAGTGCTAGCGTCTGAGAGTATGCTGCGATTGCCGGTCGTCAGATCCACGGCGACAATGGCGTCAAGACTACTATCAGCCACCAAGGCGCGCTGTCCATCAATGGCAATGGCGAGTGGGAAAGAGAAATTATCCCCGCTGCCGGTGCTATCGTTTGAGAGTATCGTGCGATTGCCGGTCGTCAGATCCACGGCGACAATGGCGCTAAGATTACTATCAACCACCAAGGCGCGCTGTCCATCAATGGCAATGGAGCGTGGGACTACCAGGCTTGCCTGAGAGTCGATACTGGCATTGGCGGCTTGAAGGTCTTCATTCATTTGATTGTCAGCGGTGCTGACGGTAATCGTGTTTGCGCCATTTTCTAAAGGAATATTAGCTGACCAGCTTAAAAAATTATCGGTTGTAGTGGCTGCTACATTATTCACCAGTACTTGGGTAATGGTATTTTCATCTTCAGCGGTGCCGCGCACCGTGATACTTTCGGCACTAGTGTTTGAGTTAGCCGGTGGGAAAATAATAGTTGCAGTGGGTGCCGTCGTATCATTTGGTGTGTTATCGCCACCACCTCCGCCTCCGCCTCCACAGGCAGTCAGTGCTAGCGTGAGTAGTAGTATAGATGTCAAAAGTATTGTTTTCATATAAGTCCCTTGTTATAAAAAATTCTTTAAGGTGATTCTATATGTAAAAATTATGTAAAGTGTGGGCGAGTTCACACTAACAATTGGTATTAAAATAAGTTTGTTTATTCCTTGAACAAAATATTTTATTAATGCTTGCTGTAAACCTAATTATATTATTAATGATTACAATCTGTCGCTAATTTTGTTAGGTGAGGTAGGACGTAAGAAAGTTGAAATGATAAAACTAGGGACTTAATACGCTTAGGGACTTTAAAATAGTTATAGCTTGATAAAGCACATAGTCTTCATTAATTAAATCCGTCGTTTCAGTTTCTTTGGCTGATTGTTTAGCATCATTAGATATATGGCCGCTTAATGAGGCCTCAGAAACAGAAAGTGAAGAAGAACTAGAGTCAACGAGTTTAAGTGGTTTAACCTCAATATCTGGAGTGATACCTTGGGCTTGTATCGAGCGATTGTTCGGCGTGTAATAACGCGCCGTTGTTAGCTTCATACCACTGCCGTCAGAAAGAGGAATGGTGTGTTGAACTGAGCCTTTGCCAAAACTGGTGGTGCCAATAATAATAGCGCGTTTATTGTCTTGCAAAGCGCCCGCAACAATTTCAGAAGCAGAAGCGGAGCCGCTATTAATTAGAACGATAATTGGTTTGCCATTTAGCAAGTCACCTTTGATAGCATGTGAAATTGAGTTAGACGATGTTTCTCTACTTTTAGTGCTAACAATAATGCCTTCATCTAAAAACATATCAGAAATTTCAATGGCAGAAGATAATAGTCCGCCAGGGTTGTTGCGTAAATCAAGCACAAGGCCTTTAATGGAGTTTTCTTTATGAAGCTTGTCTAGTGCCTTTTTTATATCGCTACCAGTGGGGCCAGAAAATTGAGAGACATAAACGTAAGCAAAGTCATCGCCAACTATCTTGCTAATAACACGCTTAGATTTCACATACTGTCGTGTAATAGTAAAGTCTAAATAGTCGGGTTCATCTTTACGCAAAATAGTCAGTTGAACATCGCTATTAACTTTGCCGCGCAAAAGCTCTAAAGACTCTGCAAAGCTAAGACCGCTAAGTGATTTTCCATCTACTTGAAGAATTTTGTCGCCACTTAAAATGCCAGCTTTGTCAGCAGGCGAGTCAGCAATTGGACTTACGACTACAACATGTTTATCTTCGTAGCTTAAAGACAAGCCAACACCTGCAAAGCGGCCGCTGGTGGAGTCGGCAAAACTAGAAAATTCATCTTTAGTAAAATAACTAGAGTGGGGGTCGAGTCGAGAAATCATGCCTTTAATAGCATTGTTAATTAACTCTTCGTCGCTTACTTCTTCAACGTAACTTTCTTTAATGGTGAAGAAAATATCGTTAAAATTTTTGAGTTCTTTTATAGGTAAAGAAATTACAGGTGTTTCGGATTTATTATCAAGTGAGCTTTGTGCATAAGCCGAAAAAGAAATAGCTGTTGAAAGTATAAAAAGGTAAGGCATTAAAAATTTCATAATATTCCTTGCTATTGTGTAGTTAACCAAAGGGCAGGGTCTATAGGTTTGGCTTTCTTGCGAATTTCAAAATAGAGTCCGCTGTGTTCCGCGCCACCTGATTGTCCTGTTTCGGCAATTTTTTGATTGGCTTTAACGTTATCACCAATACTGCTTAATAGTACGCTATTGTGCGCATAAAGAGTCATGTAATCATCTTTATGGTCAAGAATAAGTAACTGCCCAAACCCAGCTAGCCAGCCAGAATAAACAACTTGCCCGCTTGCTACAGCAGAAACAGGTTTGCCGGTTTTATTGCGTATAAAAATTCCCTGCCACTTTAGATCTTGCCCGGCTCTAATGGTGCCAAATGTGTGCTTAACTTTGCCAGAACTGGGCCAGCGAAGTTTGCCTTTTTGTTTTGAAAAAGTTAGGTCTGTTAAAGTGCCACCAACTTGGTCGTCAATGATAAGTTCTAAAGAATTAACAAGACGAGAAAGACGTTTACGATCTTGAATAAGGGCCGCTAGTTTTTGCTCTTTCGTTTTTAATGAGTCTTGTAATTGAACCAAGAGTTTTTTTCGAGACTTGGTTTTATTAGAAAGGTAAAGAGCATCTTTATTTTTTTGAGATTGCAGCTTTTGCAGTTTATTCTGTTGAGCGGTAACTTTGTTTTGTACATTATTAAGTTCAACTAAATCTCCGCTAATGGCATTGATTTTTTCAGCACGAGCCTTATTAATATAGTCATAGTAAACAGACATTCTATCGATGGTGTTGGCCTGGCTTTGGTTTAGTAAAAATTGTAAAGAGCCTTGTTTCCCTGAAAAATAAATGGCTCGCAATTGATCTTCAAGAATGGCTTTTTCTTTGCTCAAATTTTTACTAAGGCCAGTACTTTGTTTTTGCAAACTACGAAGTTGAGAGTTTTGCTTTTTTATAAGTTTGTTTTGCTTGCGTATGCTCTTTTTAGTATTAGAAAGATCGTCCTCTAGTTCGCGAAGTGCTTGCTGGGATTGAGTTTCCTCTTTCTTTTGTTTGGCAACAACAGCCTTAAGGGCAGAAATTTGTTCAGATACACCACGCAGATCTTCTTGCTTAGAATCAGCCAGGGCTGAACTTGAAAGCAAAGCTATAGTCAGAGTGCCAGCTAGAGAAATAGTGATATAGCGAAGTGTAAGCATTGAATAATCGTGTCGTTAATAAGATTTAAAACTAGGGTTATGATAATATCACGACCAGTTAAGAATCCGTTAAATATCATAACTAAGTTGGTTAAAGCCAAGGTAAGCGTAAGAAATGAATATAGAAAGACTTTTGGAATTTGCAGGTAATCACCCTATTTTGTTTGGTGCTTTGTTTTTCTCAATAGCAATAATCTTTATTGCTCAGAAACGTAAAACAGCAGGTAATGCTATTAGCGCGTCTGAAGTGGTTAGGCTAATTAATGACAAAGATGCACAAATAATCGATTTACGAGCAGATAAAGACTATGCAACGGGCCATATTATTAATTCACAAAGAGTGTCTACAGGCATGCTTGGTGAAGATATTTCGCGCTTAAAACTTAAGCGTAATAAACCAGTTGTATTAATTTGCCAAACAGGTGTTACCGCTGCATCAAGCGTTAAAGACTTTACCGAAGAAGGTTTTGAAGAAGTTTATAATATGGCTGAAGGTATCTACAGCTGGACTAAAGCAAAACTGCCTTTAGAGGCCTAAATTAGGAGACAAGCATGTCTGATAATACACCCAATATACTTATTTACACATCGCCAATATGCGGCTACTGTGAAATGGCAAAGCGTTTGCTAGATAGCAAGGGCTTATCGTATGACACGGTTGATATTGCAAGCGATCCGAGCAAAAGAGATGAAATGCTCGCCAAAGCAAATGGCCAGCGTACAGTGCCACAAATTTTTATTAATGATCACCATGTTGGTGGTTTTACTGACCTTGCGGCTATTGACCGTAATGGTGAATTAACGACATTACTTCAGGAAAACAGTTAAATGAGCGAAACAAGCCCTAACTTTGCTTTACAAAAAATTTACGTAAAAGACGTTTCATTCGAGTCTCCGCAGCCGGTGAAATATTTTACTAATAATGTAAAACCAAAGATCAATATTGATCTGCAAACTGAGTCGCGTTTAATTGAAAACGATGCGCATGAAGTTACACTATGCTTAACGGTTAGCGCAAAGCTAGAAGACAGCGACGACGTGGTTTACCTGGTAGAAATTAAGCAGGCAGGCATATTCTCAATTACGGGCTTCTCAAAAGAAGACGGCAACAAAATTATTAATTGTCATTGCCCAAATATTCTTTTCCCATATGCACGAGAAGCGGTATCAGGCTTAGTAGAGCGCGGTGGATTTCCGCAATTACTATTAGCGCCAATGAACTTTGAGGCTTTGTACGAGCAGCACCTTCAAAAGCTAAAAAGCGCAGCTGAAAACGTAGAGACTGAAGCCAAGCATTAATCAATGACAGCTTCTGCATATAAATTCGCGGTATTAGGCGCTGGCTCATGGGGTACAGCGCTGGCTAATTTGTTGGCGCAAAATGGCCATCAAACAATACTGTGGGGGCGTAAGGAAAGCGCTATGCAGTCTATTCAGTCAACACGCCATAACTCACGCTTTTTTGCAGACAAGTACCCACTTGCCGACAAGCTCGAAGCGACATCAGACTTAGATTACGCTTTATCTAAAAGCAACATATTGCTGCTGGTTACGCCGTGTGCGGTGTTTAACGATATGCTGAAGTCATGCAGTGCTTTTTTAAAAGAAAACCCTCGCCTAGTATGGGCTTGTAAAGGTTTAGACAAGCAAACTGGCGAGCTACTCAGTCAGTCTGCGCGAGAGCAATTGGGCGCTGATATTCAGTTGGCTTACATCTCAGGGCCAAACTTCGCTGCTGAGGTTATGGCAGGTTTGCCAACGGCAACGACTGTTGCGGGTACCGATACCCAGTTTGCTGGTGAAATTGCTCAGTGTTTGCATAACGACTGGTTTCGCGCTTACAGTATCGACGATATTGTGTCGGCGCAAATTGGTGGCGCACTTAAAAATGTTTACGCCATAGCGGCAGGAATTTGCGACGGTATGGGCTTTGGTTCGAATGCACGCGCGGCCTTATTAACACGCTCAATGGCAGAATTAATTCGGCTGGGTAAGCATATGAACGGTCAGCCCGAAACCTTTATGGGTATGACGGGTATGGGTGATTTAGTATTAACCTGTACTGACGATAAATCGAGAAATCGTCAATTTGGTCTATTAATGGCCGAAGGTTTGAAGCCAGAACAGGCTATAGAAAGCATTGGGCAGGCTGTAGAAGGTGTAAATACCACTAAAATGGCTTTTGAATTGGCCAATAGCACAAATGTAGACATGCCGATTTTGCAGCAAGTTTATCAAGTCATATATGAGGGTTTAGACCCCAAAATTGCCGTTAAGAACCTATTGGGTC
>CAYZLE010000094.1:0-5776 GCA_964479305.1 uncultured Gammaproteobacteria bacterium
GCTGGACAATTTTTTATTCAGGGCAAACGCTTACAGGTGGTTTTTCAGGCTTGTCACCTGAAGAAGTGGGCGCTCACTTTGGAAACTTCATTTCAAATCCATTAAAGCCACTTATTTGTCATACAGTATTCATGTTATTTACTATGTGGATTGTTGCCCGAGGTGTAAAACAAGGTATTGAATTAGCTGTACGCATACTGATGCCTTTACTATTTATTATGCTACTTTTTCTTATGTTTTACTCAATGGCTGTAGGTGACTTTGCTGCCGCTTGGAGTTTTATGTTTGACTTTGATTTTAGTAAGGTCACTCGTAAGGTGGTGGTGGATGCCATTGGTCATTCCTTCTTTACTTTAAGCTTGGGTATGGGTGCAATCTTAATGTACGGCGCTTATTTGCCTAGAGATGTTTCAATTACAAGAGCATCGGGGCTCGTAATTGTGGTTGATGTTGCAATAGCATTAATAGCCGGTTTAATTATTATGCCTTTGGTGTTCGCTTATTCATTAGAGCCGGGTGCAGGTCCAGGTTTAGTTTTTGTTAGCTTGCCAGTCGTATTTGCACAGATGCCGGGCGGTAGTTTTTTCGGTGGAATTTTCTTTCTTTTATTATTGTTTGCGGCTTTAACGTCGGCTATCTCTATGCTTGAGCCTGCTGTGTCATGGCTATGTGAGAAAAAAGATTACACGCGTAAGAAAGCGGCCTGTTTAATGGGCTTGCTAATATGGTCCTTAGGTATATTAACCGTAATGTCATTTGGTGACTGGGCATTTAGCTTTAACTTCTTCGGCGCGCAAAAATCGAATGGTATGTTTGATATTTTCGATATCTTAACCAGTAATATTAGTTTGCCACTAGGCGGTATTTTAATTGCCTTGTTTGCGGGTTGGATAATTAATGATGATACAAGCCAAAAAGAATTGGGCTTGAGTAAAAGTGCTTATATGTCTTGGAAGTTGGCTGTTTGTATTCTTGCACCTATAGCACTAACACTAGTTTTATACTTCCTTGTATTTGCTAGTGTGTAGTTATAGCTAGATTTAGTCTTGTAGTTTCCAAGTTGCTGTTTGGCCACCAAAGAAAGGTACAATTGGTTGGCCATTCGGCAAAATAATCTCTTCAGGAATAATCCAGTCTTCACGTACTAAAGTAATTTTGCCTTTGTTACGCTTCAAGCCATAAAAGTCTGGGCCGTGGTGGCTTGCAAAGCCTTCTAACTTGTCTAAAGCGTCTAGCTCATCAAATACTTGTGCGTAAAGCTCTAAAGCACTCCAGGCGCTATAGCAGCCTGCACAACCACAGCTTGATTCTTTTGCATGTTTTTCGTGAGGCGCTGAGTCAGAACCCAAGAAGAACTTACTTGAACCAGTTGCCACTACTTTACGTAAAGCTTCTTGGTGAATGTTACGTTTTAAAACAGGCAAGCAATAGTTATGCGGTTTAATACCACCCACTAACATGTCGTTACGGTTAAGTAATAAATGCTGAGGTGTAATTGTCGCGGCAACGTTTTCATCGGCTCCACTTACAAATTCAGCCGCGTCTTTTGTTGTTATGTGTTCAAAAACAATTTTTAAGCTAGGGAAAGTATCTACAATTTTTTCTAGGTACTGATCAATAAATTCTTTTTCACGATCAAATATGTCTACGTGTTTATCTGTTACTTCGCCGTGAATAAGCAGTAGCATATTGTTTTCTGCCATAGCTTCAAATGTAGGGTAAAGGCTTTCAATAGCATTAACCGCAGCATCAGAGTTTGTCGTAGCGCCTGCTGGATAAAGTTTAGCGGCAACCACGCCGGCTTTTTTAGCGGCTTTAATATCAGCTGATGTTGTTTTATTGGTTAAATATAAAACCATTAGCGGTTCAAAATTTGTATGCTCACCGCGTGCTGCCAGAATGCGCTCCTTGTAAGCAAGCGCTTCTTCGGCATTAGTTACAGGTGGTACAAGGTTTGGCATGACTATCGCGCGCTTAAAGCAGCGAGCTGTTGCTTGAACAGTTTCTTTTAATATGTCGCCATCACGAAAGTGAAGGTGCCAATCATCAGGAGTTGTTATTGTTAATGTGTTCATACTGTACCGAGTTTGTTAAGCCGAAAATGTGTTGTATAAAATGCCGGCGCTAATAGCGCTAGCAAAACTAATTAGAGTGCCGAGTAATACATATTCTGTAAATTTCACATGGCCGTTAAGTTTAATGTCGTTAAATCTAAAAATAGATTTGGTCGCAATTAGAAAACCAATGATTTGCCATTGGCCTATTACGATTGCGCCGTAAATTAAAATACGTTCAAGGTAGCCAATATATTTTCCAGCATCGGCTAATGATTCTTGAGTGCTGTCGGGTAGTTCCCAGCGACTGAAAATGGTTTGAATCATTATAGATACAGGTGAGGTAAGGAACACGATAAATAAAACGTGTAGCCAGGCGTCTTGTGTGTCCACGGCTGCTAGCAAATCGAGCTTAGTGTAGTAGCTTGCTACAAGCACAATAACGGCGATATGCAATATTTGGTCTATAAAGAATAACCATCTACGGTTTTTATCGTTTTGTAAAATGACTTTCAAGCCGTCGAATATTGTGTGACTGACCACTATGGCGATAATGCCGGGCAGTAAACTTAGATCCCATACTAATAGTAATGACAAGGCGGCATGGAAAAATACATGCAAGTATAAATATGGCGACAAAAAGCGTTTTTCATTTTTGCACTTTAAAAGAGTAGGCCACTGTAAAAAAAAGTCGGCTATAAAGTGTGCTAACAAAAGTTTTATTAAAATATCCATATCTATCTTATCTTTTCAATAATGAGTTGTTCACAGTATTCTATAAATTCCATGATCTCTTGTTTGTGCGAGCGACTTAAGCGTTCGCTAACCGTATTTTGTGCAATGCCAATGGCTTTGCCTATTTCGGTTTGAGATGCATCAGGGTTCATAAGTGTATATTGCATAACTTTGGCGGCATTTGCTAGCCATTTATCCATTGTTATACCAGCAAGTTTGCATTGCATATTAATATTTTGGTCTAGCTCGGGCCAAGGGCTGCTTATAGCCAGATTTTGATCTTTGTCTTTTAATTCATCAAATAGGTGGCCTGAACGTACAAAAGCAGAGCCATTAGCTTCTGTAATATTTAGCATATTAGGGTCTTCAATATCGCCAATACCCACGCTGATTCTCAGGTCTAGGCCTTTGATGCTCTTAATGCTGGCTTTTATAGTAACAGCAGCCTTTATCGCGTTTTCTATGTCGTCTATGCGCACCTGAAAGCTATCGCCACGGAATATATCCCAATACTTAGGTTTGGCTCCAAAGGTGAGTAGGGCGCTACTGAGTGCATTGTTCCAAATATGGGTTTCAACGCTTTGTGAATTAATTATGTCGCCAGTTAGTATTGCTATCATGTTTTAATCGCTTATTATTACGATAAATGTAATATATCGTTATTTATAACGATTTTCAAGTTTTTGGCGACTATATTAACTATTTTATCTGGCATTAGTCTCAAATTCGAATAATAAGAATAAACCTTCGCAGTTTTTTAGATATTTAGTATTTAAGTCAAAAAACTACTTGTAGTGTATATGTTTATTTTGCATACTCACATTAGTTACAATTTATACTAAACTAGTAACAACTTAACAAATAATAAAATAAGGGGAAAAACATGCGCGTATTATTAGTAGCATTATTAGCGATGGGTCTTGCATCTTGTGCAAGCACAGAAACAGCAGCACCAGCAAAAGCAGCTAAAGTAACAACAGGCTTTGCCGGTTGGAATACTGTTGGCGAAAACATCTGGTTAAGCACACGTGATGGTCGTGTTGTATCAAAAGCAAAGGCAGGCAAAAGCTACCTTGTTTCACCAGCAGCATACAAAAACTTCGTTCTAGAAGTAGAATTTAAGCCAAGCAGTGCAGTTAACTCTGGTGTATTCATTAACTGTGCAGACAGCACTAAAATTGGTTCTAAGAACTGTTACGAAGCTAACATTTCAGATAACCACAAAAAGCCTGAGTTCCGTACTGGTTCAATCGTACGTCATGCGCCACCTGTTAAAAAAATGAAAACTATCAACAAGTGGAACAAGTTAGTATTTACATCAAACAACGGTACTATCACTGCTGACATTAACGGTGTTAAGAACACAATTAAGTCTGATAAGCACCCATCAGGTCACATTGGTCTACAACGTTTTAAAGATGGCATTATCCAGTTCCGTAACATTAAAATTACTGAACTATAATAATCATTTTTAAATGATGAAGAACGCCTAACCGGTGCAAACTGGTTGGGCGTTTTTTTTTGATTACGAGTTAAGCTTCGAGAGTACTAAGAATAAAGAGAGCTTAGTTCTTCGGCCAGAATTTTTAAGCCACGCTCTAACTGATCATCGCTAAGTACATAGTTAATACGTAAACATTCAGATTGATGTTTCCAAGAGCGGTCTAAACCAATAAAAAAATCTTCACCCGGTATCACATAAACTTTGCGCTTCTTAAGGCGCTCATACAGTTCTTTAGATGTAATACTCAGTCCATCACACCATAACCATAAAAAGAATGCCCCTTCAGGCTTGTGTATGTATACAGGCAGATCAGCAAAGGTGCTTTGCGCAAGTGCTAAAGCATTTTCCATTTTTTGCTTATAGAAAGGTCTTACAATATTTTCACGAATACCAACCACTTCCTGGTCGGCAAATAAACGCTTTGCTATATGTGCGCCAAAATTATTAGGCGACAAACAAGTAATACCGTTAATGTTGCTCATTGCCGAAATAATCGACTCGTCAGCAACCATAATGCCAGTACGAACACCAGGTAAGCCAAATTTAGAAAGCGACATGCCCATAACAATATTTTCATTCCATGTCGGCCTAGTATCAGTATAAATAGCACCGGGAAAAGGTAGGCCGTAGGCATTATCAATAATTAAAGGAATATTATGATCTTTGGCTAGAGCGTCTAACTTAGCGAGCTCTTCATTAGTAATAACATTACCAGTAGGGTTAGTAGGGCGCGAAACACATATGGCGGCAATATCGTCTGTAATATCCAGCTTGTTAAAATCAATATAATATTTAAATTGCTGCTCATCTAAGCGCTTAATAGTAGGTTTAATCGATGTAAACATATCGTCTGACAAACCTAAGTCACTGTAACCAATATATTCTGGCGACAATGGGAATAGAATTTTTTTGTGCTTACCGTCTGGCATCTCACCAGCCAGCAAGTTAAACAAATTGAAAAAACTGTTCTGGCTGCCATTCGTAAGAACAATATTTTTCTTAGTAATACCCCAGTCGTAACGGTCGTTAAAAAAGGTCGCTAATACTTCTAAAAAAGCATCATCACCTTGTTGGGTACTATATGTACCAAGGGCTTTGTCAAAATGACCATTGTCTAATAGGTCTTGAACTTCTTTAGTAAATATTGCCGTGGCCTCAGGAATAAGGGCAGGGTTGCCACCACCAAGCATGCATATTTCAGGGTCGTTACTTTGGTTGGCTTCGCCGAGATCTTGCATCAGTTTGGCAATGCCAGATTCACGAGTGAACCGTTTGCCAAATGTAGAAAAGTTAGTCATGAAATTCTTTATAAATGGGCTTAATTAAGCATAACAAAATTTATTCTTCCTTGTTATTAAATTACGTAAACACGTATAGTATGGGTATTACAAAATAAGGAAATGCTTTGGCTTTAAAACCTACAATATTCAAAGTTTCTATTGCGCTAGCAGACCTCGATAGAAACCACTACGACACGCTAAAC
>CAYZLE010000095.1:0-5767 GCA_964479305.1 uncultured Gammaproteobacteria bacterium
CTTCTGTAGCCTCATCACTTAGCTCAATTGGAGATGAATCAATATCCAAAGATAAACTCGAATCAAAATTATCAATACTATCAACCTCAGCTTCGAATGAACCTGTATCCACATCATCAAAGGTTTCTTCATTTGACTCAACAGCTACAATAGGGTCACTAATATCAAAGTTATCAATCTCACTGAGATCTTCACCAACATCAAAGTCTGGCTGAGCAGAAGCTTCAGACTCACCGACATCAATATCAGTTGATAATGGCTTACTTGGTACAAAATCCGCTGCTTTTATACCTGAGCTCTCGCCCGCGAACAAAGCATTACCAGGCGATAACTCTTGACCCATACTTACTACTTTGGCCCAAAGAATATCGTTGCTTGAAGCACTTTTCTCTTTAAAATCTTTAGCCAAGGCTAAAAACTCATCTTTCTTTTCAGCAGCAAAGTAAGTTTCTAACAACTTCGCATTATAATTAGCTGCAGTACTTGGGTCAGCCGCTCCAACAGCTTGCTTAAGCAGGTCTTCAGCCTGATCGAATAAACCATAAGCTAGATATACATCAGCCTCAGCCGTTGTATCGTCTGCATCAGGCTCAACAGAAAGAAGGTCTTCTGAAGCACTATCTACTGCTAAGAATTGGCTAGTTTTCTCATCGTCACTAACACCTTCTTCAGTTAGATCAGCGTCTGTTACTTGTAAATCAACCGTTTCTTCTTCTGCACCATCAATGCTAGCAACCGCTTCATCTACAACAGGGTCAAACGCACCCGTAGTTTCTGGCAAGTCTCCTTCATATTCGCCCGTGATGTCTTCATCAACGGATATACCAGGCACTTTATCTAATTCAGTTGTCTCAGTAATGTTGAGAGTTTCTTCTTTCTTCTTACCAAATAAACCTTTGATTTTAGAAAGTAAGCCTGTCTCTTCTTCAACAACATCTTGCTTCAATATAACAGTCGACTCAAAGTCGTCATCAACTTCACTAACAGTATGAATTAACTCTTCTTGAGCATTACCACCACGCTTTAATAAATTCCATAGCAGTAAACCAAGCAATAAAAGCAACAATATAGGTAGCGCCAATAATGCTAATGGACCAAACTGGTCAACTAAACCATCTGCTATGCCTTTTAAAGGCTCTGGAAAATACTTTGTAAAGCTAGCAATACCAATCTTTTCAGGCTCTTGATTAAGTACAATCTCTTCCGTAGCTTCAAGCTCTTCTTGAGCAGCAGCGAGTTCTTTACCTTCAATTGTCAGGTCTGCAGACTCTGAAGATATAGCTAACTCTGCAGGCTCTTCTAATAATTCATTACCCGTCAGGTTTTCTACTTCAAGTGCTGTGCTTAATTCATCAGTAGCCGCTTCTAATCCATCTTTTGTATCTTCAAGTAATGAATCGGCAGCTTCGTTCGCTAGTTTAGCTTGTTCTTCTATAAGAGCTAGTTGGTCATTTTTAGCACTAATTAAACTTTCTGCTTGCTCTAATTCGTCTTGCTTTATATCAATTCTATTATCTAAGTCTTCTACTTCAAGGCTAATTGCCGCAATAGACTCTTCGGCAAGAGCTAAGTTATCAGCACCTTTCTCATTAAGGTCACCTTCAAGCTCACCCGCAACACCAGCACCAGTAGTCACATCATCTGAATTAGGAGCAAGAATACTAATAGAATCTTGTACAGGAGCGTCTAGACTAATTTCTTCACTTGGAATAGTAAGTTCAGGCGCAATTTCTTCGACAACTTCTTCAACAGTCTCAACAACTTCAGAAACCGTATTGCCTGCGATTTGCTGAGTGTACTCTTTCCATAAAGCATTTTGCTCAATTGCAGCGCTTCTAGCAGTTGAACGTGAAATTGCTAGCATTTCGTCATAATCTGGAATTCTTAAGTTAGCGCCACTTTTCAAATTATTAATATTGTTATTAAAGAAAGCATCAGGGTTTGCGCGTAAAATACTTACCATAGCCTGATTCATATCAATATCTTCAGGTTTATAAGCGCTCGCTATAACCCATAAAGTTTCACCTTTTTCTACCGTGATTTCATCTCCACCAAAAAGTATCTCTTGGTTATCAATCAGTGCTTCTTGCGAGTAATCAATTGGTGCGACAGCAACTTCTGGCACATATTCAGGAGCCGGTTCAATAACCGGGTCAAATACAGGCTCCGGAATCACTTCAGGAACAGGTTCTACAATAGGGTCAAAACTGGCAACTTCAGGAATAGCTTCAATATTAAGCGTTTCATCAAGCTCTAATTCTAATGATGGAAGTTCACTGATAGAGCTAAGTGGTGGAACAGACTCCGATAATGGAGCTCGTTGAAATACTTCAGGTTCTAATACAGGTTCTGGAAGAGCTTCAACAAAAGTCGGCTCAGGAAGCGCTTCAACTGGTGCTTCTATAGGTGTCTCTACAAAAACAGCCTCTGGTAGAGGCTCTAAAATAGGTTCAGGTAGTAATTCAATATCACGTTGAATCGGAGTTAGGTCACTTTGCGTCGGAACCGGCAACTCCTCTATTTCAACAATGGGAGCCAAATCCGTCAGAACCGGCTCCACTACTCTATTATTAGAGTATGAAGGTGGATCCAACAAAACTGTGTACTCTCTAATTAACTTGCCTCGCGGCCATTCAACATTCACTAAAAAGTTTAAGAAAGGCTCACGAATGATATCTTTAGATGTAACACTGATAACGTTATCGCCGTTGCCTTTTACAGCAGCTTTGAAATTTAGCTTTGTTAACTGGTGAGTACGATCAACTCCAGATCGCTCAAAAGCATCGCTAGAAGCAAGCTGAACAATTAAATCGCTCATCTCGCCTGGTCTAACGTTATTTAGCTCAATTTCCGCCAACAAAGGCTGATTAAGCGATGAAAAGACCTTAATCCCACCCAAGCCCAAAGCATACAGTTGAGAAGAACACAGTAGACACAGCATTCCAATAAGGAATTTCAGTTTATTATTTTTTTGCACTTTTTCCATCACTTTAGTCAATTTGACCACCCTTAAAACAAGATAAACCAGCAACAATGCTTAATATTTATTCGATTATTGTAGAATATACTTTAACTTTCCAATGTAAACAAGTGTTTATATCATAAAATTACCAATTTAACCAATAACTTATAGATAGTTCTTAATAAGCACTTGAGCTATTTGCACACTATTCAAGGCAGCGCCTTTTCTTACATTGTCTGCTACAACCCACATATTTAAGCCTTTAGGGTGACTAATGTCTTCTCTTATCCGACTAACGTATACAGGATCTTGACCTGCGGACTCTGTTACAGCCGTTGCATAGCCACCATCATTACGATCATCAAGCACTTCAATACCGTCAAACGCACTTAATAGCTCTGTAGCTTTAGCTGCAGTGATTTTTTCTTTAGTTTCTATATGCAAAGCTTCAGAGTGACCATAGAATACTGGGATACGTACAGCAGTTGGGTTAACCTCAATGCTCTCATCACCCATAATCTTCTTAGTTTCCCAAACCATTTTCATTTCTTCTTTGGTGTAACCGTTTTCTTGGAACACATCGATATGTGGCAAGGCATTAAATGCAATTTGCTTAGGATAAACATTTGCTTCGATTGGCTTAACATTTAACAAGTCAGCGGTTTGCTTAGCCAACTCTTCCATTGCTTCTTTACCAGTACCTGAAACAGCTTGATAAGTCGCTACGTTTACGCGAGTAATACCAACAGCATCATAGATAGGCTTAAGTGCAACCATCATCTGAATAGTTGAACAGTTAGGGTTAGCAATAATGCCACGATTTTTATATCCTGCAATTGCATCTGGGTTCACTTCTGGAACAACTAAAGGGATATCTTCGTCGTAACGGAAGTGCGATGTGTTATCAATAACAACACAACCCGCCGCCGCTGCTTTTGGTGCGTACTCAGCAGAGATAGAACCACCAGCTGAAAACAAACCGATATCAGCCTGACTAAAATCAAACTCAGCCAAATCTTTAACCACTAAATTTTTATCACCGAAAGGAACACGCTTACCTGCTGAACGCGCACTTGCTAATGCGTAAACGTTATCAACCGGAAAATTTTGTTCAGCAAGTATTTCAAGTAAAGTTTCACCTACTGCACCTGTTGCGCCTACTACGCATACATTATATTTTTTGCTCATTTTAATCCCAACCTATAAATTTCAATTTAACTTTAAATTATTTTTTAAGCGCCGCAACAACAGCGTCGCCCATTTGTTTCGTTCCTACAGCTTTTAAATCGCCAGCAATATCCGCACAACGTACACCTTGTTTCAAAACAGACTGAACTGCTTCTTCAATTTTATCTGCCAAGGCAATTTCACTAAAGCTATAACGCAACATCATCGCTACCGATAAAATCATAGCCAATGGGTTCGCTTTATTTTCACCCGCAATATCTGGCGCCGAACCATGAACCGGTTCATACAAGCCCTGCCCTTTGCTGTTCATTGAAGCCGAAGGCAACATGCCAATTGAACCTGTAAGCATTGAAGCTGCATCCGACAAAATATCGCCGAACAAGTTACCCGTCACAATGACATCAAATTGTTTTGGTGCGCGAACTAGTTGCATAGCCGCGTTATCAACATACATATGTGTTAACTCAACGTCTGGGTATTCTGGAGCTAAAGAACTAATTACTTCGCGCCATAATTCTGAGCACTCTAGTACGTTTGCCTTATCAACTGAGCATAAACGCTTACCACGTTTTTGCGCACTTTCAAAAGCCACACGACCAATACGCTTAATTTCAGATTCGCTATAACGTAAAGTATTAAAACCTTCACGCTCACCTGCATCATTAACATGAATACCACGTGGCTCTCCAAAATATATACCGCCAGTTAATTCACGAACAATAAGAATATCTAGGTCGGCAACCAGTTCTGGCTTTAAACTTGAAGCATCAGCAAGTTCTGCAAAAAGATTTGCAGGTCGCAAGTTAGCGAACAAATCCATTTCGGCACGAATACCTAGCAAGCCTCGTTCTGGGCGTAACTCTCTTGGAAGTTCGTCATACTTATAACCACCTACTGCCGCCAACAAAACGGCATCAGAGTTTTGACAAGCGTCCAAAGTACCCTTAGGTAAAGGCTGACCTTCTGCATCGTAGCCTGCGCCACCAAATGGTTTCTCTTGGTAACTCATATCAAAACCAAAATCAGACTTTAGAACATCTAAAACTTTTACAGCCTCAGCCATTACTTCTGGGCCAATGCCATCGCCGGGTAATAATGTAATTTTTTTAGTCACGTTATTCTCTATGTTAATTTCGTTAAAAGACTGTGTAAAATAAAAACACAGTACCGTTTATTTATAATATTTTGACTTCAGGCCATAAAGATAAAATTTCGTCCATCTGAGTTTTAGCATCAAAGCTTTCCCAGACTATGCCATTCACATCTTTATCTTCAGTCATGCCTTTAGTAAGCTCATTTTCCCAACCCATATGCCTAAAACCAGCACGCTGACCTTTAGCAACTTTACGTATAGAAAAATTTAAAGTCTCCGTACGCCACAAAGCATACTCATAATCTACAAGAACATTAGGCTTTGCTGATAATTTAATACTGTAATCTTTAACAGACTCAGCAATGCTTTCTACAGCAAAAGCCAAATGAAATTTCTTTGATGACATTTCAATTAACTTTTAATTGCGCCAAACAGCCAAGGTGCGGATTTTTTTCTAGCCACTTCATATGCTTTAATAGAATCGGTTTCTTGTAAAGTTAAACCAATATCATCTAAACCATTTA
>CAYZLE010000096.1:0-5744 GCA_964479305.1 uncultured Gammaproteobacteria bacterium
AAGGTAGCTGTGGTGGTTTAAGTAGTTTCGAAGGCTTAGAAGATGCTTGTATGACCTGCGAAAAACCTTGCGAGAAAAAGAAAGCCGCTTATGAAAAATTAAAAGCGGAAGGCAAACTGCCTGAGAATACTGAAGATGTAGAGCATAAAGTTGAGTTTAAAAAATAACTCTACTCGCTAAAACCTTAGAAGAAGTAAAAAAAGGCGCTAATAGACATAGAGCCTGCAACATATAAAGATTCGACAATCTGTTTTCTCTGCGGATTGTCTCTAGCTCCACTAAAGTCCAAAACGGCCTGCCTAAGTAAGAAGGTATATAAAATAAAATAGATAAACGGAATCACATGAATATGAATAGGGTAGTCGTTTAAGTTTTTACCAAATACTTCAAGTAGCCAGCTAATCTGTGTGGCTATTCCTAAAATGCCGAGTACGCTATTAATGGCAAGCCAAATAATTTCATCTATACCAAATAATGCTAAATAAAAAATAATATACACGGTAATAGCAATGCCGCCGTGTAAATATAGGAAAGTTGCATCAGGCTCTTTTGAAAAATAAGCCATAGCAAAACCTGAAGCTCCAAATGCCAGCATGTGAATCATAAAGAAGGGGTAGATAAACTTACCCATTTGCTTAATCGGTTTAGACTTACTCATTGCTATATTAATTTTTCTTTTAGTAAAGTAATGGTCGCTTTTAGATGTGCATCGTCTCCAGTTGCGCGTTTAACCAATAAGGCTCCTTGTAGTGAATTAAGGATATGCTTTGCAAGGTCGTCAACTGGTTCGCTAAATGAATACGAACTATCTTTTAAACCACGATTTAAAATCTTCTGCAGCCATTCTGTATGCTGAAGAAAAAAATGTTTCACTTCGACTTTAAGGTTTTCAGGTAAAGCTGCAAATTCGCCTGCTAAAGCACCACATAAACAAATTTGATCATCGGTTTTTCCAAAATCTAAATAAGGAGTGCAATAAGCATCGAAGATATCGAGAGTGTGATTGTCAGGCGTGTTTAACAGGAATTCTAATTGGCTATCGAAGGTTTCAACATAACGTTTTACAACAGCTATACCTAATGCTTGTTTGCTAGCGAAGTGGTGTATAACACTGGGTTTTTTGATTCCAACTTCTACCGCAATATCATTAAAGCTAATCGCATGATACCCACTTTTTTGAATTAAGCTTTGTGCGACATCTAAAATTCGGTTCGCTGTGTTGCTATATTTTGACATACCTTAATTTTGCCTGAAAAAAATAACAGTAGCTATTTTAAATGATAAAAACACGATTTATTTAAAGTTTAGGTACTGTTTAAGTGGCCTTGCTTGCTCCAAAAAGTACAAGTTGTATGCGCGTTAATCTTATATTTACCTTCTGGTAGGCGAACCCAGGTTAAAGGGTTTATCTTTTCATTATCAAGGCTAAGGCTTCCTTCTAATAGTAGTAATTCATACCCAGAAGAATTTACCTCAAGTTCAAGCTGTGTCTTAGTTATTAATTTTTCTAATGCAACGCTTTCAAATTTTGAATGATATAAGCTATAACTAGAGTGTCCTACTGCATCACTTTTAACAAAAGTAATTTTATTAGTATTTATAGCTAAATTATTTTCACCGCTTTTTTGCATCTGATGAAGCTTTACAAATATTATGCATCCGTCATGACTAAAAGGTGTGTGTGAGGAACCTGGAGGATTACGTATATAAGTACCCGCTTTATAGTCGCCAGTTTCATCTGAGAAAGTCCCTTTTAGAACTAATATCTCTTCGCCGCCATGATGTAAGTGTTCATTAAATGAGGAGCCTGAATCGTATTTCACTATAGAAGTTACATGACCAGACTCAACATCTTCAACTTCAAGGCGTTTGCGCTGAACACCTTTCTTCGGTGACTGCGTCCATTGCATAGACATCGTGTCTATAATCACCTTTTCCTTGAAGTTCATATTTAACTTGCTAAAAGTCATTAAAATGACCCCTTGTTTGTATCTTTTCTGCTGAGTATTTAATTTAGCATTCCTAATATGCTTAAAGCTAGAATAACTTGGCAAGCAAAGCCTATTACAAATGTTACTGTTCTTATACCTGGAATTCCTAAAGTATAAACAATGTAATGTACAAGTCGTGCAAAGAAATATACTTTAACAGCCGTTGCTGTTAATTCTGTACCGGCTCCAAGTAAATGAACGGTAATAGCAAGAGGGGCAAATATAACCAGGTTTTCTACAGCATTGTTATGTGCTGCCATCATGCGCTGAGCCCATGCCGCCTTTGGCATCGCATCGGTTTCAGGGTTCGAAATAGCGCCAATAATGCCTAGCTCTACCATTCGGTTCACAATATAAGGCATCCAAAATAGTGCTGTCATTAAAACGGTCAGGGTTAACCAGTAAATTTCGATAGTCATAATCGTTTCTCTCTTTATTTAAAAGAAATTATTCTACCTACCGATAGGTAGATAAGTCAAGTAGAACAATAATACAACTGAATGGGTATTAAAATTTTGTGGGTGGTACTGAACCTAGCTTATCCTAGGTCCTATATTAGGCCTTATTTTAAGCCGGTATTGAGCCTGGTACTGAGCTTTAGATCAAACCTTGTTTGGAGGCACTCGTAAATAAAAACGCTAGGCCTATAATTAGGCTAACTATGCCATTAAACCATAATTGTTTTGATGTGTTTTCAACTGCGCTTGAAGGCTTGTTAGCTAAGTAAATAATTTCTAGCTTATCGCCTAGCAAGTGCTCTCGGCTTACGTTTTTAGTGGTGTGTTTAATGCCATATACATCAAACTCAACAAGGGGTGTTTCCACGATTTTAGTTTCGGGTTTACGTTTCGTACTGGTATTGCGTTGGAACCATACTTTATCACTAGTGTGACCTACGACGACCCCGGTTGTTTTAATGCCATTAGAATGCAAATTAAAGCTGTTGTAGAGTCTATAGCTGGCATTTAAGAGTAGGGCTACGCCCACCAAAATAAATATTGTCATAGTAATGTGCTTAGTTAATTTCATTAAGGCCGGTAGGGTGTTCGTTGTAAAGCTCTTTCGTAAGCATTTTGTATAACTTGCTTTTTAGACTGATTGTCCAACTGACTCCAAGCCGCAATTTCTTCTTTGCTTCTGCAGCAAGCTTTGCAAACATCTGTTCTATCTAACTCACAAACATTAACACAAGGAGATTGCACAGTTCTTTCTTTGCTCCTGATAATACTCATGAAATTAACTTAAGTCGTTATATAGATTAAATGTGATTTTAGCAGTGTTAGTGCTTAATTGCATTGAACAGTTTTAAGCTCACAAATATAGTCACGGTGTACTTACGGCAATAAACCAAGCATAGGCAGGAGCTATAGTGCTTGGTATAAAGTTGGGGAGCTAAGCCCCGTAGGCTTGTGCTGGTATTCTAACTTGTTCTAGGTGCTTCCATAGTAACTCCTCAACAAGCTCTTTTGTGGCAGGCATGGTCATTAAATCAAAATCAGGGTTTTCATTTAAATCGCGCATATAATCCGTTAAATGTTGATAAGTAGCACTTTGCGAATCGATTGCCTTCATGTTCCAGTCAGGGAAATGTCTATGATGGATAGAGCGTGAGTCTGTTGTGTAAAGAACTGTGTGTCTAAAGTCAGACCGTATAAGCGCCATTAGGGAGGACAGGTCTGTATGGTGCCCTTCAAGGTATTGTATGAAGCGCTTATTAGAGTAATACAAGTAACCTGTAATGCCCATTTCTTTATTATTAATGTTAGCTCGTTCTGCGATTCTGCTTAATTCAGAATGTGAAATAGGAACAGCAACTTCGCTTATGTACATTATGCTATACATGTATCTCCTTATTAAACGTTGTTAACTTAAGAGTCCGTCTAAGTTATCGTATAATATTAGTATAAGATTTACAAAAATTCAAGGAAGGGGAATGTAGAAAAGTTGCTCTGACTTACGCTGAAATTTTAACCTGTTCTAAGTGTTGCCAAAGCAGTTCATTAGCCAGCTCATTGACGAGTTGATTAGTATGTAAATCAAAATCATGGATGTTGTTAAATTCGTGCATATAATCGCTTATATGCTCAAATTTAGTATTTTGCATATTGATAGTATTCATATACCAAGAAGGGAAACTTCTGTTGTGAATAGCGCGCGATTCTGTTGTGTACAGAATAGAGTGCCTATAGTCGGAGCGTATAAGTGCCATAGCACCAGCAAGATCTTCCTGTTGACCTTCTAGGTACTGTATAAAACGATAATTAGAATAATATAAGTAGCCAGTAAGTCCATGATCTTTGTTATTAACACACGATTTTTCCGATATGTTAACAAGGTCCGACGATGAAATTGGCACAGAGGCTTCACTTAGGTACATTAAGCAGTACATTTAAGTCCTTGATATCCTTATGATTAAATGGCTTATACGTTGTATGTATAGGGTTTGTATAGCTATTATCAACTAAGTATAGTTGATACTTAAGAAGTTTCAAGGTGAGGCTTTGAAAAAAGCCCAATATTGTAGTGTTTAACGAATTGAAATAAATACGGCTTAGTAAACTTTCGTTTGCAGGCTCTGTATTTGCTGATTAACAGAGCTTAGATGTTTCCAAAATAGTTCTTCAACAAGTTCTTTTTCACAGTCATCGTTGTCTATATGAAAAAGTGTTTCATCATCAATTAAACTAGAAATAGAGTCATCAAGTTCAAAATGACTATTTCGCTTATTGCTAATTAACTCCATACTCCAATTAGGGAAGTGTCTCTGAGTAACATTTTCCTTTTCAACTGAGTATAGAATGTGGTGCCGAATGTCATTCTTTATATTTTTTATAAGCTTCTTAATGTTATCAGCCTCGCCTTCAATATATTGAATGAAAAAGCCATTTGAGTAGCATAAGTAACCAGTTATGCCGTTATTTTTGTTGTTATAGGAAGACGTTTTCCAAATACTGTGCAATACCAAAGGTGATACTGGTGTTAAAGCTTCGCTGAGATACATTAAACTATACATGTATATCCTTATATTTATTAGCTCACTAATCCGTATGAGTTCTGTCTAAGTAACTGCTATTTATACTATAGTTGAGGTTTTTAGTAATTTCAAGGTAATGTCTTGCAAACATGCAGAGTGTTTATATATTTAACTTTTGAGCTTAAGTATTATGCACTAGCCCTTCGTATGAGATATCGGGGTTGTGGTTGCTAACTGAACTTACATGTTTCCAGAATAACTCATCAATGAGCTCTTTTTGAGCATCATCAAAATTAGTCTGCTTATTATCAATTAAGCTAATAATGTAGTCTGCAACTTCAAAATTCAAAGCTTCTTTAGACTTAAGCAGCTCCATAGTCCAATTAGGGAAGTGTCTCTTAGGAATGTTGTCATTTTGAACGCTATATAGAATATTATGATTTAGGTCGTTTTTAATTTCTTCCATTAATGCTTCAACATCTTCGGCTTCACCTTCAAGGTACTGTAAAAAGTAGCCATTTGAAAAACACAAGTATCCCGTGATGCCCATTTTTTGATTCCTATAGGCAGCCTTTTTCCATATGTTATTCAGCATATGGGCCGATACTGGTGTTAAAGCTTCGCTTAAATACATTAAACCTAGCATTTATCGTCTTATTCCTTTTTCGATGAACTACTATACTAATTAGTTTTATATGAAACTAATAGTACTTTAGTGTAATGATAGTTAATATAAAATATATTTTGGATAAAAGAGGCTTTTTTGCCGATAAATAGAC
>CAYZLE010000097.1:0-5742 GCA_964479305.1 uncultured Gammaproteobacteria bacterium
CTGTTCACCAAACGGGCCCGCAAAAATGGCAGAAAATTATTTTAGAGAAATAAGCTCTATTTAATTTAGGTACAAAAAAGCACGCTTTAAGCGTGCTTTTTTATTTGAGCCTTATACCAACTACTCGTTGAATTAATCATCCGTAATCGCTATAAGTTGTAAAGAGTCCATCATCGACTCAACTTCTTTGGCTTCAACTGCTTGTTCGTTTGAATCGCAAGCGTACGTAACAAAAGCAAAGTCTTTACCCTTGCGTAACCACCAATTACAAATATAAGCATCGTCTTCAACTTCAATATTTTCAAAACCTTCTAGGTGCTTAAATTCTACTGGCAATAAATCAACGCCTTCAGAAAAGTCTATAAGGTCTTCTTCGGTAATATCACCAGACTCTTTATGAAAAGCCGTAATTTGAAACGCACCCACACCTTCTGGGTGATAGATTAATGTGCATTCTTCTTCATCTTCAACCTGCCAACCTTTGGGTAAATTGATAGACCATAAATCGTGGGTATATAACATCGTAAACCTTTATCTTGTGTTTTATGAACAGCAAAATGTTATTCTAACATTATCACTTTGCCTGTAACGGGCGTTTTATCCTCATTTTTTACTGGTCGCATTATGAAGTACTCTAAAGTTATAAATTTTTGGTTTGAAAAACTTTCACCTGAACAATGGTGGGCTAAAGATGCCGAGCTTGATAAAAAAATTACTGAAGAGTTTCTAGAAATTCATACCGATGCATCGCATGGCGAATGTTATCAGTGGCGCGAAGCACCCAGAGGCTGGTTGGCCGAGATTATCATCTTAGATCAGTTCTCGCGCAATATTTACCGCGATTACCCGCGTGCCTTTGCGCAAGATGGCCAAGCCATTATTCTCGCGCAAGAGGCTATTTCTAACGGTGTAATAGATGCTTTAACAAAGGAAGAAAAAGGCTTTGTATTTATGCCTTTTATGCATAGCGAATCTCAGGCTATTCATAAAATAGCCGAAGGCTTATATAAAGATTTAGGCATTGAGGGCTTCTATGAGGCCGAATTAAAACACAAAGCGATTATTGACCGCTTTGGCCGTTACCCTCACCGTAATGCCATTTTAAAACGTGCATCAACGGATGAAGAGTTAGATTTTTTAAAAGAACCTAACTCTAGTTTCTAAGTAATCTAAATTATTCAGTTTCAGACTGATAAGCTTGTTTGAAGCTCTCACCTAACTCTGCATAGTGCTTAGGCGAGTAATCTAAAAAGGCTAATTCTTTATCTGTTAATTTACGCGCTTGTCTAATTGGGTTGCCACGGTAAAGGTAACCGCTTTCAAGCACTTTACCTGGCCCTACAACAGCACCAGCTGCAACATAAACACGCGACTCTACAACGGCGCCATCAAGTACCACTGCATTCATACCGACTAAGCTATGGTCGTGCACTGTACAGCCATGTAAGGTCACGTTATGGCCTATCACTACATGATCACCAATAATTAATGGATGACCTTCTGGCGTGAACTCACTTTGATGAGTCACATGCAAAACCGAACCATCTTGTATGTTAGTGAAATTGCCAATGCGTATTTTATGAATATCCCCACGAATAACCACACATGGCCAAATGCTACTGTTTTCACCAATTTCCACATCGCCTATAACGACGGCAGCTTCATCTACATAAGCACTTTCTGGAACTTTGGGAGTCCATTGTTTATAGGGGCGAATACTATTAGCCATGACAAGCCTTTTATTAATTTCAATGCTTATATTTTTGCATAAAAAAAGGCGCTTATGCGCCTTTTATAATACGACTTATGTTGAATAGCCTATCGAATCTTTTCGATAATCCATTCACGTTTGTCTTCTACTTTTTCAATGACTGCCGGCTTATGGATTTGAGTAAAGTCACTTTCACTCGCCATTAAGCCAGCTATTACATCAATCTTTTTAGCTGATGTACTATTACTCTTTTGATAAAAGAATTCACCCTTACTAATAACGGCCTCTCCAGCATTACTTGTTGCAACAATTTCACCTTCAATTACACCCATATACATACCAGGCAAAACCGCTGCACCATTCACTAAACAATCACTCACACCACAAACTCGCAATGTGTACTCTGTGCCACGAATACCAATAGTGGCTATGTTTGATCGCATTTTATAAATATCGCCTTTACGTTTGCCTATTAAGCCGGATAAAGCTCTTAGTTCACCCCTTATAAGGCGCATAATATTTTTACCTGAACCCTTTTTATTTTCTGCAAACTCAATAACTTTCATCTCTGAGTTTTCATATAAAGTCACTTCGCTCTTGTCCACGAAACTAATTTTGGTTTTAGCGTTAACTGAAGTTTTAATGGTGTCGCCTACATCAACACGATCACCATCAAATAATGCCTGATGTTTACCATTACCTTTAATAACACTGACTCCGCCCTTGGCATAATCAATATTACCCGCTTGAACTATAGACTTTGATACAGTTTTCTGTACCTTGTCATTTTCAAGAACCAACTTATTAGGCGCTTTGCCTAGGTCGTAAATTACAAATACTAATACGCTTAATAGCGCAAGAAAGATAAAAAAGAAAATAATACGATTAATGAATTTTGTCATGCCGACCCTTTTTATTTTTATAGTTAAGAGCCTACATTAACTGGGGCAGGACTAAAGTCTTAGCTAATTCAGATTAAAGTAGCCAAAACACGGATAAGCTGCTGTATTTGCTCAGACGAATGCTCAGCTGACAAAGTGATGCGTAAACGAGAGGTGTTCTTAGGCACCGTTGGTGGGCGTATAGCAGGCACTAAAAAGCCTTGAGTTAATAGCTCCTGACTGACTCTTAAAGCTTTATCGGCAGTGCCAATATTAATAGGTTGTATAGCAGTATTTGATAGCATTAAAGACAAGCCATGTTGTTCTGCTTCAGACTTTAATAGCGCTATATTCTCGCGCAATTTCTCACGTCGCCACGCTTCTTCTTGTATTAACTCAATTGCTTTCGATGTGGCGGCAGCCATTGCGGGTGGGCATGCTGTTGTGTAAACGTAAGTTCTTGCTTGCTGAATTAAAGTTTCAATTAGGCTATTGGAGCCTGCAACAAAAGCACCACTAACGCCTACAGCCTTGCCTAAGGTTGCCATCATAATTGGAACATCATCTGAGGACAGACCGCATGCTTCGAGGCTGCCGCTTCCCTGCTCACCCAACACACCAAAACCATGGGCGTCATCAATCATTAAAGGGCGATCGTATTGTTTACAAAGCTGACTTATAGCTTTAAGTGGTGCCATGTTGCCATCCATACTAAATACGGAATCGGTCATTACTAGGGCACGTTCTTTCTCGCTATGCTTTTGCAACTGTTGCTCAAGCGATTCTTTATTCACATGCTGATAGCGGCTTAATTTTGCGCCACTCATTTTGGCGGCGTCGATTAATGAGGCGTGGTTGAGCTTGTCTTCGACAACAACATCAGAGCGCCCAAGCAATGCACTTGCAATACCCATGTTAGCCATATAGCCACTCGGAAATAATAAGGCGCGCTCATAACCTGCGTATTCTGCAAGTTGTTCTTCGAGTTGATGATGTGCTTGGCTATGACCATTAACCAAGTGTGCGGAACCACCGCCTACACCCCATTTATTTACGCCATCAATAGCGGCTTGTTTAATTAAGGGGTGATTGGCTAAGCCTAAGTAGTTGTTACTACAAAAGGTAATGAGGTCTTGCCCATCAATGCGCATTTCTACACTGTGGGCAGACTCAGCAATGCGCCTTACACGATAGAGGTTTTCGTTTTGTTTTTTTTGTAAAGCCGCATCTAATTCTTGATTAAATGACACCTAATAACACCTTGGCCATCTTATGCAGACTGCTGTTGAGTCGGTACCACTTTACCCATTGCTAGTTGTTGCTTTGTCTCTAACTCAGCTGGCTCAGCTTCAACAGTTAGTTGTAAAGGCTCAATACCTAAGCGAGCAAATAATTCGCGGTCACGATTTGATTCTGGGTTATCGGTTGTTAATAATTTTTCGCCGTAGAAAATAGAGTTTGCACCTGCAAAGAAACACATCGCTTGCATCTCGTCTGTCATTTCTGTTCTGCCTGCTGACAAGCGTACAAATGATTCTGGCATAGTAATACGTGCTACTGCCAAGGTACGAATAAACTCAATTGAGTCTAAAGCTTCAGTACCGTACATCGGTGTGCCTTCTACCTGTACTAATAAGTTAATAGGCACTGACTCAGGGTGCTGAGGTAAATTAGCTAGCTGCATAACCAAACCTGCTCTATCCGCAGGCTTCTCACCCATGCCCACAATGCCACCACAGCAAACTTTTAAGCCAGCATCACGCACATTAGCCAGCGTATCTAAACGGTCTTGATAAGTACGTGTTGTAATCACTTCACCGTAAAATTCTGGCGATGTATCTAGGTTATGGTTGTAATAGTCTAAACCGGCATCTTTTAATTTTACTGCTTGCTCAGGCGTTAGCATGCCCAAAGTCACGCAGCTTTCCATGCCTTCTGCCTTAACGGCTTTAATCATTTCAATCACATTATCGACATTTTTGTCAGTAGGGTTACGCCATGCAGCGCCCATACAAAAACGCGATGAACCATTCTTTTTCGCCAAACGCGCATTCTCAACAACTTCTTGTACAGCCATTAGTTTTTCACGCTCTACTTCTGTTTCGTAACGTGAACTTTGTGGGCAGTAAGAACAATCTTCCGGGCAAGCGCCGGTTTTAATGCTTAACAAAGTGCTGATTTGTACAGAATTAGGGTCAAAATGCTCACGATGCACAGTTTGCGCCTTAAACAACAAATCATTAAATGGCATGTTGAAAAGGTCTTGTACTTCTTTTAGCGTCCAGTCGTGGCGAATTGAGCTTGGCATAATGAATCTCGTTTTAGCTTAATGGTTAAGTGATTGTGCGATAATAGTCGCAACTTAAAATTAGATGACTATTGTCGTGTATTTTGATGTTAACTAAAAGGATTTTTTATGGTTTACAAGGATATTGTTAAGGATTTAACAAATCTGTTTTTTCCTCGCCGCTGCGTCGTAACAGACCAAAAGCTGGCTCGCGACTCTGTGTTTCAAAACATTAGCGTAACTGGCTTACGCTTACTAAGCCGCATACACACCCCTTGTTATCAATGCGGCCTGCCCTTACCGTCTTTTACACCCATTGCTTGCGGGCAATGCCAAAAAGATCCGCCAAGTTTTGACCGGACTATTTGTGCATTTTCTTACGAAGAGCCACTAAGCCAAATGATTTTGGACTTTAAGTTTAATCAAAAATTATACTATGCCGACTTCTTTGCAGAAGTGTTAAGCGAATGTATAAAAAATCATTACGAAGTTAACAATGCAGAATTGCCACAACTTATTATGCCAACACCTCTGCATATATCACGCTTGCAAGAACGCGGGTATAACCAAGCCAGAGAAGTGAGCCGCTTACTCAGTAAAAAGCTCAATATTCTTCATGAAGATAAAGTTTTCTATAGAGCCAGAGCAACCAATGAGCAAAGCGGTCTTAATGCAAAGCAGCGCCGCCAAAACCTGCGCAATGCTTTTGCCTTAGACGGACACTTACACATTAAACATGTTGCCTTAGTTGATGATGTAATGACGACCGGCATTACAGCCGAAACCATGGCTACAGAATTAAAACAGGCCGGTGTTCTTAAAGTGGATATTTGGGCCGTGGCACGTACGCCAAAGCCCTAAGA
>CAYZLE010000098.1:0-5728 GCA_964479305.1 uncultured Gammaproteobacteria bacterium
TATGCAGGGGGATATTTAATGTTTCGCAAACATCAAAAGCATCTTCCATATCTTCCTGCGCTGTACAGTAGGCAACATTGTCGGTTTCTTCCCAGTTTTTCATGAAAAGGCCTTCAACACGATAGCCTTGTTCTAGGAGTTCTAAGGCCGTTACCGATGAGTCAACACCGCCTGACATACCTACAATTACAAAGGGTTTGTTGCTCATGTTACGTTTTTCAATATATCTAATGGGTAGCTATTACCAGCAATAGAGTTTTTAATGTCTTCCAGTATAACCGGGCTACGATGATTCGCTTGGCGCGAGATAATTTCTTCATAAGTGAGCCATAAGGCTTGAATAATGCCTTCGTCTAATGCTTGCTCAGGCTTATGCTCAACAGCTTCTGCATTAAAAGCAAAGCGAAAATAGGTTTCGTTATTACCAGGGTGTATCCACCGGCTAACATTTATAAGCGATGTAACTTCGCAAACCCAGGCAGTTTCTTCTAATGTTTCGCGAACAGCGGCTTCAATTATACTTTCACCATGGTCTACATGGCCTGCTGGCTGGTTGATTACGCGTTTGCCGCCAGAGTATTCTTCAACCATCAGGTAACGGTCATCTTTCTTGATAACGGTAGCAACGGTAAGGTGTGGTATTAGTTCAATCATTTATGTCTTAATGCTTTTGTGAATATCTTTACTTAAAAAATTAGGTAGCTCTTCGTGCATTAGCTCGAAAAAGCTTCTTGCTTGCGGAGAGATATGTTTGCCTTTGCGTGTAACAACACCATATGAGCGTTTGGGGAAGTATTTGTCTAGCGGAATAGCGCATAAGTCTTCTTGGCCTGTTAGACAAATATCAGTCACTATTGAAATGCCTAAACCTAAACCTACATATTTTTTAATCACTTCCCAACCACCGGCTTCTAAGGTCACACGGTAAGGGATGTTACGCTGCTCGAAAGCCATTTTTACCATACGCCATGTACTTAAGTGGCTTGGAGGTAATATTAAGCCATATGGGCTAATGTCTTGTAAAGTTACACTATCCTTTTTACTTAAAGGATGGTCTTTAGGGGTAAGCAATACAGGATCAAAATTAAAGATAGGGAAGTAGTTCATATCTTCAACACGCTCAATCATCGAGCCAACGGCAAAGTCGGCCTCATCAGCACGCAGTAAGCTCATGCCATCACGGCCAGTCACGTTGCGTAAGTTTAAACGTATGTTGGGGTACAGCTCGTTAAACTGTTTTACAAACTTTGGCAGTATGTAAAGAATAGTGGATTCACCTGCAGCGATAGATAAAGTGCCAGTATCAATTTTTCCAAGTTGATCTGAAAAGGTTTCTTTAAGTGACTCCATTCCCTCTACTAAAGGCAGGCTGATATCGTAAAGGATCTTCCCGGCAGGCGTAATCTTAATCTTAGGGCCGCGCCTCTCAAAGAGAATTGTTTGAACTTCTTCTTCTAAGGCTTTGATTTGTAAAGAAATAGATGGCTGGCTTAAGAACAATTTGTCGGCCGCTTTAGATATGCTGCCAGTTTGGGCAACATGCATAAAAGCGCGAAGTTGTTTAAGTCTGTTTTGTTTGTTGCTCATATAGCCATCTAATAAATCAATATTATGTATTGTATATATCTATAATATAAATACAAAGCATTAGTTTATCTTGTGACTGCTCAATGGATTCGCACTCTGGGCTGTTGTTTCTCACTTATAATAGAAACTCGGTGTTGAAATATGCTAATTTATCACCATTAATGAATAATCATTACGAGCATAAGCAAGAGTTAATAAGTGAACACAATAAAAGCACAAAAACCAACAGAAAATAATAGCCGTGAAGACCATGACGGCGATTTAGCAGTAGAGCTAGATAAACCCAAGCTAAAAAGACCACCCTTGTACCAAGTGGTATTAATTAATGACGACTTTACACCGATGGACTTTGTGGTTGATGTGTTACAGATATTTTTCGCTATAGATAAAGAGAAAGCGACACAAATTATGTTGAATATACATACTAAGGGTAAAGGCATTTGCGGAGTGTTCACACGCGATATTGCTGAAACCAAAGTAATTCAAGTTAACGATTATGCAAGACAAAACCAACATCCCTTACTTTGCGTAATGGAAGAGGTAGAAGATTAAATGCTAGGTAAAAATTTAGAAGTTAGTATCAATAACGCCTTTGAGTTTGCTTCTCAAAGCCAACACGAATTTATGACAGTAGAGCACCTATTATGGGCTTTGCTTGATAACCACGAAGCTGAACAGGTGCTTTTGGCAGTTTCTGCCGACATTAACCGTTTGCGTTTAGAGCTTGAGCTTCACCTAGACGAAAACGTTCCGCGTTTAGCTGACGATGATCACAGAGAAACGCAACCAACATTAGGCTTTCAGCGTGTACTTCAGCGTGCTGTGTTTAATGTGCAATCTTCTAATAAGCCAGAAGTAACAGGGGCTAATGTATTAGTCGCTATTTTTGGTGAGCAAGAGTCTCATGCGGTTTACTTACTTAGCCAAGAAGACATTACACGTTTAGACGTAGTGAATTTTGTTTCACATGGTGTTTTAAAGCTAGACGACGAAGATGGCCCGCATTTACTTCTCGATAATGAAGAGATGATGAACGAAGGTGGAGAATCACCAGAAGCCAGTCCTTTAAGCAGCTTTGCCGTTAACCTTAACGAAAAAGCGCAAGACAACGCGATTGATCCGCTTATAGGGCGCGATAAAGAATTAGAACGTTGTGTACAAATACTGTGCCGCCGTCGTAAGAACAACCCTTTATTTGTAGGTGAGGCCGGCGTAGGTAAAACCGCTATTGCTGAAGGCTTGGCTACACGCATCGTAAATGGTGATGTGCCCTCTATATTAGAAGACGCTGTTATCTATTCATTAGATATGGGTGCTTTAGTTGCAGGCACTAAATACCGCGGTGACTTTGAAAAACGTTTAAAAGGCCTATTAAAGCAATTAGCTAAAGAGCCTAATGGCGTTTTATTTATTGATGAAATTCATACCATTATTGGCGCAGGCGCTACATCTGGCGGCGTAATGGATGCATCTAATCTTATTAAGCCTATGTTGGCTAATGGTGAGTTGAAATGTATTGGTTCAACAACCTACAAAGAATACAGAGGCATCTTTGATAAAGATAATGCCTTGTCACGCCGTTTCCAAAAAATTGATGTGCCTGAGCCATCAGTAAGTGAAACAGTAGATATACTAAAAGGCTTACAGTCTCGTTTTGAAAGTCACCATAACGTTAAATACACACCAGCTGCTTTGCAAAAGGCCGTAGAGCTGGCTTCTAAGTACATTAACGATCGTTTCTTACCCGATAAGGCAATTGACGTTATTGATGAGGCCGGCGCTCAGTCACGTATTAAGCGTGCTAAGGACGACCTAGGCGAAGATGCTAAGCCTGTAAGCATTAAAGTGACTGATATTGAGAACATAGTGGCCTCAATAGCGCGTATACCAAGTAAAAACGTATCTACATCAGACAAAGATCAACTTCGTAAGCTTGAAGACAACTTGAAAATGGTTGTATACGGGCAAGACCCCGCTATTGAGCAGCTTACAACAGCTATCAAACTAGCTAGATCAGGCTTGCGTGAAGGCGAAAAGCCAATCGGTTCATTTTTATTCACAGGGCCTACAGGCGTAGGTAAAACTGAAGTATGTAAACAACTAGCCAGCATCATGGGTGTAGAGCTTGTTCGTTTTGATATGTCTGAATACATGGAGAAACACACCGTTTCACGCTTAATCGGTGCGCCTCCAGGTTATGTAGGTTTTGATCAAGGTGGCTTGTTAACAGAAGCAGTTACTAAAAACCCACATGCGGTAGTGCTGCTTGATGAGATTGAGAAGGCTCACCCTGATGTTTTTAATTTATTACTACAAGTAATGGATAGCGGTCGTTTAACCGATAACAACGGACGTCAGGCCGACTTTAGGCACGTTATTTTAATTATGACCAGTAATGCAGGCGCACAAATGACATCGCGTCGTTCAGTTGGCTTTACGCACCAAGATCACAGTACCGATGGTATGGAAGCGGTTAGAAAACTGTTTACGCCAGAATTCAGAAACCGTTTAGACTCAATCGTGCAATTTGCACCGTTATCAACGAAAACCATTAGTTCGGTTGTCGATAAATTTATTATTGAGTTAGAAGCACAGCTAGAATCGCACAAAGTGAGCTTAAAAGTAAGCGAAACCGCTAGAGCGTGGTTATCTGAAAAAGGTTACGACGCAGAAATGGGTGCTCGCCCAATGGCAAGAGTAATCCAAGAGCACATTAAAAAGCCACTCGCAGATGATTTACTGTTTGGTAACTTAAGTAAAGGTGGAACCGTTAAGGTCGACCTAGTGGATGGAAAGCTAGAACTGGAAACAGCGCCGAGCCGGTCGCAGAAAGCAGAACCGGCACAAGCTGAATAAAGTATTATTTACTACGGTAAGTAATACGACCTTTAGTTAGGTCATATGGTGTCATTTCTACAGTAACTGTATCGCCACGTAAAATGCGGATGTAGTTTTTACGCATTTTGCCTGAAATATGAGCCGTAACTAGGTGGCCGTTTTCAAGTTCTACGCGGAACATTGTGTTTGGAAGCGTGTCTACGACAGTACCGTCCATTTCAATAACGTCTTCTTTTGACATATTTTATATTTTTCTCTTAGTTTGTAACAAGTTGCGCATTATCGCTATATTGAGCCAGATATCAAGTTTTATGCAAAATAAACTACAATAAGGGTCAAAACAGCAGTATGCACCGTATATATAGGGTCTAATTTTTGGATTTCAAGCTTTCATCAAAATTAAGCGTCGCAAGGTACTCGCCAGATAGGCGTAAAGGGCCAGATCAAATCGCCTTTGTAAAGCTCATGGATTTGTATGAGCAAAACTATATTTTGTTTCGCCAACTAGCACCAAAACTCGGTGCGGTTCAAACGCGCTCAATTTCATCTAAGACGCAAAATGTCGATCTACATTTACAAGTGTTAGAAAAAGAAAAATTTACAACAACGGTTTTCTTAACCTATAGCTTTTACGATCAACAGGGTGACTTAACGCGTCTAAGTACTAAGCCAGACTTGGTTTTACGAATCTATCATGATGCTAAAAATGTCGAAGTAATGAGTGCTAGCTTTAATGGCAAGCAACTGAGTTTGTCGCAAAGTAAAGTAGGGCTGTCAGAACGTTACCGTTTAAATCGCTTTTTAAATAAGTGGCTCAAGTATTTACTTAAGCAAAATTACAAATTCACCATTGAAAGCGAGCAAGATTTCCCGTCTTTATTTAAACCTTAGCTGCGCGATTTATGCTTTAGCTTCGCCGCTTTTAAAATAGCGCTTAAGGCGTCTATATTTTGCAGCATTAAATCTAAATTTTCTGGTTCTTCAGTTTTATTACCAATTTTATTCTTGTTTGTCTGGCCGGCTTGGCCGGCATATTCGTTCTTATTGTAAAGCGTTGTAAAGCGCATCACCGCATTCTCGGCAGTAGGCACAATAGAACTTACGCGTTTAGCAAATTCTAGTGCGTTCTCATACGGCAGCTTATCTATTTTGTGTTGCTGCATAAGTTTTACAAACTTCTGGTAAGCAAGTTGATTAGGGCTAAGTACGCTTTTGTCTTTGTTTCTTATCAGCATAAAATAGTAAAGTAATAAGAAAACAACAGATATAAATGCGGTTAAAGCCAAAATAGCATCAGAGCCTT
>CAYZLE010000099.1:0-5590 GCA_964479305.1 uncultured Gammaproteobacteria bacterium
AGCTTACACATACACTTACACTGATGACGAAGAAACAGAAGTAAATTTATCAGCAAGCGTTGGTAACTTTAGCTTTGAGCATAGCATTGGCGAAGATAGCGATGCAGGTGTTCCAGCTACAGATTACACATACACTGCAGTAAGCACTTCAATCGGAGATATTGGTTTAACATTCGGTACTTTCGGTGAAGATGCTGACGGTGACGTATTTGAACTGTCTTACGGCTTTGAAGCTGGTGGTTTAGACTACGGTTTCACTCTAGGTGATTCTGATGCAGGTTCTGATCCATACATGTTCCTAGACATCAGCAAAGGTTTCGATCTTTAAAATGATTTTAAAGGGGCTTACGTTTGTGAGCCCCTTTTTAATAATAAGTAAAACTGGTAATATCATTGGTGTAACCAAATAACATTAGGGGAAAACAAAATGAAATTAGTAACAGCAATTATAAAACCATTTAAGTTAGATGACGTTCGTGAAGCTTTATCAGAAGTTGGTGTACAGGGTGTAACGGTAACTGAAGTAAAAGGTTTTGGTCGTCAAAAGGGTCACACTGAGTTATATCGTGGCGCTGAATATGTAGTTGATTTTTTACCTAAAGTGAAGCTTGAAGTAGCAGTAGATGACGATGTGGTAAGCAAAGTTATCGAAGGCATAACAAAAGCAGCACAAACAGGAAAAATCGGCGACGGGAAGATTTTCGTATCTCCTTTAGAAGAAGCGGTTCGTATTCGTACTGGTGAAACTGGTAGCGACGCTTTATAAAGATTTTTTTAATATAACAATAGGGTAGTGTAATGGAAGGTTTAACTGAAGTTAGATATGCTCTCGATACATTTTATTTCTTAATATCGGGTGCTTTAGTAATGTGGATGGCAGCAGGTTTTGCCATGTTAGAAGCAGGTTTAGTTCGTTCTAAAAATACAGCTGAAATCTTAACAAAAAATATCGTGTTATTCGCGGTATCTTGCATAATGTATATGCTTGTTGGTTACAACATCATGTACGGTGGTGACGGTAACTTATATACACCAAACATTTCTTGGTTAATTGGTGGCGATAATACTGCTGCTGAAGTGATTGCAAGTAACGGTGATATTTATTACTCAAACGGTTCTGACTTCTTCTTCCAAGTAGTATTCGTTGCAACAGCAATGTCTATTGTTTCGGGTGCAGTTGCTGAGCGTATGAAGTTATGGGCTTTCCTTGCATTTGCTGTTGTAATGACTGGTTTAATTTACCCTCTACAAGGCATGTGGTCTTGGGGCGGCGGTTTCTTAAGCGAAGCGGGTTATAGCGATTATGCTGGTTCTGGTATTGTTCACCTTTGTGGTGCTGCAGCGGCTTTAGCAGGTGTATTTGTACTAGGTCCACGTTTAGGCAAATACAATAAAGACGGTAGCGTTAACCCAATTGTTGGTGCAAACTTACCGTTAGCAACTTTAGGTACATTCATCCTGTGGTTGGGTTGGTTCGGTTTCAACGGTGGTTCTGAGCTAGCTGTAGCAAGCGTTGATAGCGCAAACAATGTTGCTAAAGTATTCATCAACACAAACATGGCTGCGGCTGGTGGTTGTGTAGCTGCATTAATCTTAGCGCGCATTTGGTTTGGTAAAGCTGACTTAACAATGGCACTTAACGGTGTAATTGGTGGTTTAGTTGCAATTACTGCTGACCCTCTTTCACCTTCAGCTGGCCTAGGCACGCTAATTGGTGCAGTTGGTGGTGTAATCGTTGTACTATCTATTGTTGCTTTAGACAAAGTTAAAATTGATGATCCTGTTGGCGCAATCTCAGCTCACGGTACCTGTGGTATTTGGGGTGTGTTAGCGGTATTACTATCAAATGGTGATGCTACATTAGGTGGTCAGCTTACTGGTCTACTAGCTATCTTTGTATGGACATTTGTTGTGAGCTTAATTGTTTGGTTCATCATCAAAGCTGTATTTGGTGTACGTGTAACTGAAGATGAAGAGCACGAAGGTGTTGATATCTCAGAATGCGGCCAAGAAGCTTACCCAGAATTTACAAAGTAAGTTTATTACCCACGATTAGTTTTTAATCGATATCAAAACCTCAGGTTTCGGCCTGGGGTTTTTTTATATCTAAATTCAGCGGTTTTCGCGAAAATACAGTAATTTAACGGCAAAAATAGCCGAATAAGCAAAATAAACATGGTCTTTACATTGGCTCACTGTATAATCGCGCGGACTAAATAATCAACGGGATACGTCCCACTTACACACTTAAAAGCTATGTCTAATACAAACACAGATAAATTACGTAACGTCGCAATTATTGCTCACGTCGATCACGGTAAAACTACACTGGTTGATAAACTATTAAGCCAGTCAGGCACGCTTGACCGTAAGAGCCAAGACGCAGAACGCATCATGGATTCTAACGACCAAGAGAAAGAGCGTGGTATTACCATTCTTGCTAAAAACACAGCAATTGAGTGGGAAGACTACCGTATCAATATCGTTGATACTCCAGGACACGCCGATTTCGGTGGTGAGGTGGAACGCGTACTATCTATGGTAGACAGCGTACTGTTATTAGTAGATGCGGTTGATGGCCCAATGCCACAAACGCGCTTTGTAACATCTAAAGCTTTTGAAAAAGGTTTAAAGCCAATTGTTGTTATCAACAAAATTGATCGCCCAGGCGCTCGTCCAGACTACGTAATGGATCAAGTTTTTGATTTATTTGATCGTCTTGGCGCAACAGATGAACAATTAGATTTTCCAGTTATTTACGCATCAGCCATTAACGGTATTGCTGGTGACGATGCTGAAGACATGGCAGATGATATGACGCCATTATTCAAAATGATTACCGAGCGTGTACCCGCGCCAGAAGTTGATATTGATGGCGACTTCCAAATGCAAATTTCAGCACTTGATTATGATAGCTATGTTGGCGTTATCGGTATTGGCCGTATTACGCGTGGCGCGCTTTCGCCTAACCAACAAGTGGTTATTAAGTCTGCTGATGGTAACGAGCGTAAAGGTAAAGTATTAAACGTTAAAGGCTACATGGGTCTAGAGCGTGTAGACACAGACAAGGCAACAGCTGGTGATATCGTATGTATTAACGGTATTGATGGCCTAAGTATTTCAGATACCTTATGTGACCCTGAAAACATTGAAGCGCTACCGCCACTATCGGTAGACGAGCCAACAGTAAGCATGACATTCCGTGTAAATGATTCACCATTTGCGGGTAAAGAAGGTAAGTTTGTTACTTCTAGAAACATTCGTGAGCGTTTAGACCAAGAATTAATTCATAACGTTGCTCTTCGTGTAGAAGAAGGCGACTCAGCTGATAAATTTAAAGTATCAGGTCGTGGTGAATTACACTTATCAGTACTAATTGAAACTATGCGTCGTGAAGGTTTTGAGTTTGGTGTATCACGTCCAGAAGTTGTTCAACGTGAAGTTGACGGTGAAACACATGAGCCATTCGAACAAGTTGTAGTTGATATTGAAGATCAGCACCAAGGTTCAGTAATGGAAGAGCTTGGTCTGCGTAAAGCAGAAATGAAAAACATGGAACCAGATGGTAAAGGCCGTATTAAAATGGAATTTATTATTCCATCACGTGGCTTAATTGGTTTCCGTGGTTTATTCTTAACGCTTACATCAGGTTCAGGTATATTAACAAGTGTATTTGATCACTATGGCCCAGTTAAAGTTGGCGAAGTAACATCACGTCAAAACGGTGTAATGATCTCAATGGTTAATGGCAAAACATCGGCTTACTCTTTATTCAACTTACAAGACCGTGGTCGTTTATTCTTAGGTCATGCGATTGATATTTACGAAGGCCAAATTGTGGGCTTACACTCGCGTTCAAATGACTTAACAGTTAACGTAACAAAAGGTAAGCAGCTTACTAACGTTCGTGCCTCTGGTACTGATGAAGCATTAACATTAGTTCCACCAATTAAGCACACACTAGAGCAAGCTTTAGAATTTATTGAAGATGATGAGTTAGTTGAAGTAACACCAGAAAGCATCCGTCTACGTAAGAAGTTCTTAACAGAAAACGAACGTAAGCGCGCTTCAAGAAGCTAAGCCCAAACAACTAAATATTGTTTGAAAAAAGGGGCTTTATAGCCCCTTTTTTTATAGTTAAATAAAGGAAAACACTATGCAAATTGAATTTTCAGATTTAAGCCCTAACCAAGCCTATTTCACAATGTCGCAAGCTATTATCCCAAGACCAATAGCTTGGGTTTTGTCTGACAATGGAAGTACGGATGGCAAAAATGCATACAACCTCGCACCTTATTCATTTTTTACAGCTGTATGCAGTGAGCCGCCATTATTGATGATGTCGGTAGGTAAAAAAGATGAAGAGACAGAAAAAGATACGCGCGTGAATATACGTGAGCGTAAAAAATTCGTTGTGCATATCGCTAGCCCTGAAAGCTTAAATGAGCTCAACCAGTCTGCTGCAACATTACCGCATGGTGAATCAGAAATAGACAACTTAGGTTTAGAGCTTGCAGAAATAGAAGGCTTTGATTTGCCGCGCCTAGCATCTTGCAAAATTGCAATTGCATGTGAGTTATATCAAATGGATGAAATTGGTGATGCACAGCAAGTGGTAATCTATGGGCGAATGATAAGTATGTATGTAGACGATGAGCTTATTATGCCATCAGATAAAGGTCGTACTTTGATTGACCCAATCAAACTAGACCCCTTGGCGCGTTTAAGTCAAAGTTTATATTCAGCACTAGGAAACACTATGAAAGCAGACCGTCCTAAATGATAAAAAACAGACTAGAGTTTATTGCTCTTATGGCTGCCTTAATGGCAGTGGTAGCAGTATCTATAGATGCTATGTTACCTGCCTTGGCGCAAATATCTGATGAGTTAAATGTAGTAAAAGATAACGATAGACAGCTTATTGTTATGGTGATGTTTATTGGTTTAGCAGTAGGACAATTTATTTTTTCACCCTTGTCAGACAGTGTTGGCCGTAAGCCAGTTGTTATCGCAGGCCTAGGTATTTTTTTGGCGGGTAGTATCGTATGCGCTTTTGCCGAAAGCTTTACTGTATTGCTGGTAGGGCGTTGTATACAAGGTGTCGGTGGTGCGGCTTGCCGAAGCATTGCTACGGCCATTGTACGTGATGGCTTTAAAGGTGATGACATGGCAAAAGTCATGTCTCTAATAATGGCCGTATTTGTCATAGTGCCTATGTTTGCTCCAATGTTAGGCCAAGCAATATTATGGGTGGCATCATGGAGAATGATTTTTGTTGCCTTAATTATGCTAGGTATATTGTTACTAATTTGGTTTAGCATTAAACAACCTGAAACATTGGCAAAAAAAGATAAGAGAGAATTCTCATTTAAAAATATCTTTGAGGCTTTTAAAAAAGTGGTCACTAACAAAACTGCTATTGCTTACACAATGGTAAGTGGTTTTGTATTTGCAGCTTTTATGAGTTTCTTAAGTTCGTCGCAACAATTGCTACAAGAAGAATACGAAAGAGGCGAAGCGTTTCCACTGTATTTTGCAGGCTTAGCTTTTGCTTTTTGTTTGGCCTTGCTTGCCAACTCAAAACTTGTGG
>CAYZLE010000100.1:0-5513 GCA_964479305.1 uncultured Gammaproteobacteria bacterium
CGGCTGAAGCAGTCGCGGTTATGGAAAAAAATAAAATCACCTGCTTGTTAGTCACCGACCAACAAAACGAACCCAAAACTGTAGTAGGTGCATTACACATGCATGACCTTCTACGCGCGGGAGTCATATAATGACTACTGTAGACTTAAAGCTAGCCGAAAAAGCAGCTGCCAAAATTAAACTACTTATATTAGATGTAGACGGCGTATTAACTGACGGTACTTTTTTACTTAGCCCTAACGGCGATGAACTCAAAGCCTTCAACACACAAGATGGCCAAGGCTTAAGGTCAATCTTAGACTCAGGTATTCAAGTCGGCATCATTACGGGTCGCTCATCTAAAGTTGTAGAAATTCGCGCCAACGATTTAGGCATACAACACGTTTATCAAGGCTGCCGCGATAAAATTTCCGCATTTAAAGACATGATAAGCAAAGCCGGCACTAGCCCGGAGCAATGCGCTTATGTAGGTGACGACTGGCCAGACATTTCTGTTATGAAATTAATTGGCTTTCCGGTGGCTGTAAACAACGCGCGCGCAGAAACCAAAGAAGCAAGCCTATATGTAACACCTGAAAACGGTGGGCACGGCGCAGTAAGAAACACATGTGAGTTTATTTTAAAAAGCCAAAACTTATATGACGACCTTATAAAGAAATATGTTTAGCTACTTCACAGCTACACGAATAAAAAAATTCCTTACGGTTTTGTTCACCTTAATTGTTATTTATTTTATTGTGAAAAAAATTGGTGAAGAGCCCGATGACACGGCTGTTGAAGTTAGCGAAACTCAAGTAGATTATTACCTAAAAGGCTTTAACGCCTCAATATTTAAAGCCAACGGCGAACTCAACTTCACATTAAATGGCGAACAACTCCGCCACTTTAAAAATGACGACAGCGTCGCAATTGATAAGCCCACCTTTTTCTATGAAGACAAAGACCTGTCTACATGGACGGTTACAAGCCAATTTGCCACAGCATCTTCTGGCCTAAATACCGACATCGTATTCTCAGATGAAGCCTTAATTCAAAAACAAACAGATGATACTTTTTTCATCAAAGCTGATAACTTTGTTTTTTCACCCGACAGCGAAACATTCATTTCAAATGGCGGCGATAAAAACATCACCATTCAATGGGGTGAAAACACTATTAAAGGCAGTAAGATGGTAGCTAAAGTAGACGATGAAACATTTACATTACAAGATGTGAGAGCAACTTATGTTCCGTAAAACCACACTATTACTAATAAGCCTTAGCTTATTTGCAAGCACTAGCTTTGCTAAAGAAAGTGACAAATCAGCACCTTTGAATATATGGGCTGATAAGTTTGTAGCTAACAAGAAAGCAAAAACGGCTAGTTATACTGGCAATGTTAAATTTGAGCATGGCTCAATTAAAATTATTTGCGACGAATTAACCGTTGAATACAGCAATAACGATAAAGTTAAACGCTTATTCATGCAGAGTGAAAACATTGCCAGCTTTGAACAGCTTAACGACCAAGATGAACTATCAAAGGCCTCGGCTCAAAAAATAGAATATCTGCATAAAAAATCACTCATCACCTTTCAAGGAGATGCTGAAGTGAAGCAAGGCGATAATGTATTCAAAGCACAATCTATTGTTTACAACACCGAAAGCAGCAGCATCGTGAGTAACGGCAATGGAAATGCCAAAGACAACACAGCAAATAAACCTGGCCGTGTATTTATTTCCATAAACCCTAATTAAAACATGAGCATATTACGCGCTGAAAATTTACAAAAAAGCTACAACGGTCGTATGGTGGTTAAAAACAACACCATTGCTATCGAAGCGGGACAAGTGGTTGGCTTACTCGGCCCTAATGGAGCTGGCAAAACAACCAGCTTTTATATGGTTGTAGGCTTAGTTCGCCCTGATACAGGCGATATATTCCTAAACGACCAAAATGTAACAGCCTTACCCATGCACCTTCGTGCAAAAAAAGGCATTGGCTACCTACCGCAAGAAGCCTCTATTTTCCGCACATTAAGTGTTGAAGATAACATTATGGCAATTTTAGAAACACGTAAAGAACTCAGTAAACAAGAACGAGATGAAGCCTTAAACAAGCTACTTGATGAGTTTCAAATACAACACATTAGAAGCAATAAGGGCCTAAGCTTATCAGGCGGTGAACGTCGTCGTGTTGAAATAGCCCGCTCATTAGCTATGGACCCTGAGTTTGTATTGTTAGACGAACCCTTTGCTGGCGTTGACCCTATTTCCGTCATTGATATTCAAAGAATCATCAAACAACTGACGCAAAGAAACATCGGTGTTCTTATTACCGATCACAACGTACGCGAAACGCTAGGCATTTGCGACAAAGCCTACATACTAAGCAGCGGAGAAATTATTGCTAAGGGCGAACCAGAAGAAATTCTTAACAACCAAACCGTCCGCGATGTCTATCTCGGCGACAACTTCAGCATGTAAATAAACTTATTTACTATAAACAGTCGCTATATCAGTAAACTGTTTACATTATGGTTTATACTTAATACACTTAAATTTTTAAACTTGGCATAAGAATTGAAACAGTCTTTACAACTTAAAATAGGTCAGTCCATTGCGATGACGCCTCAGTTACAACAGGCCATTCGCCTATTGCAACTGCCATCTGTTGAAATTCAAGCCGAGATCCAGCAGATAATCGAATCTAACCCTATGTTAGATATTGATGAAAGCTCGGTTGATGTTGACGATAAATCTGCCGACAAAGAAGCTGATGCCAACTTCGATGAAGATGCTACCGAGTACCAAATAGAACAAGCCAATTCCCAAGAGTTTCGTGACGACGAACAATTAAAAGACCCTTGGGAAAATAACAACTCAGCAAACACCGCCAAAACTACAAACACCTCGCCAGACCCAGACTTCAACATGCTTGAAAACCTAGGTGGCTCTGCCGACAACTTAAACGACCATTTAATATGGCAATTAAGCATGTCGTCGCTTACACCAAGAGATTTTTTAATTGCTGAAACCATTATCGACTCGGTAAGCGAAGACGGCTACCTAAGCGACAGCATAGAAAACATCTACGCCGGCCTACAGAGCCAGCTTGAAGAACTAGAAGAAGACGAAGTACAAGCAGTACTTAACTATGTTCAGCACCTTGATCCTATTGGCGTTGCAGCAAAAGACACGGCAGACTGTTTATTACTTCAATTAAAACAGTTTCCTGAAGATACAGATGGCATTGAAATAGCGACTGAAATTGTTACCAATCACCTAACGCTTTTAGCTAATCATGACTATGCGCGTTTACGTAAATTAACGAAGGTTTCAGACCAAGCCCTACTCACTGCCGAACAACTTATTCAATCGCTCAATCCACGTCCTGGATCTTATTTCAGCACATCGCGTATTGAGTATGTAGTGCCTGATGTTTACGTAAGCAAACACAAAGGTAGATGGCGTGTTTCATTAAACCCTGAACTTACACCAAAGGTCAGTATTAATGATGATTACGCTAGCTTAATTAAGCGCGCAGACAAAAGTGAACAGAACACATTTCTAAAAGATAACCTTCAAGAAGCCAAGTGGTTTTTAAAGAGCTTAGACAGTAGAAACGACACTATACTTAAGGTTGCCAACTGCATAGTTGAACATCAGCATGCCTTTTTAGACTATGGTGACGAAGCCATGAAACCACTGGTTTTACGCGACATTGCCGAGCAAATTGAAATGCACGAATCAACTATATCGCGTGTAACAAATATGAAGTATATGCACACTCCTAAAGGCATTTTCGAGTTTAAACACTTCTTCTCAAGCCATGTAAGCACACAAGATGGCGGCGAATGTTCTGCCATTGCTATACGCGCCGTAATTAAAAAATTAATTGCAGAAGAAGATACTTCAAAACCACTAAGCGACAGTAAAATTGCTACAATTATTGCAGACCAAGGTATTAATGTTGCACGACGTACCGTTGCAAAATACCGTGAAAACTTATCAATTCCGCCCTCAAACGAACGTAAACGTTTAGGCTAAACAAACCATATTGCAGGAGGACAATAGCACTCACCCATACTTAACTAATTAACTCATTGGAGAAAATATATGAATATTGATGTAACCGGTAGACACTTAGACGTTACCAACTCACTTAAAGTATACATTCACGAAAAAATGACACGCCTTGAGCGACATTTTGACCATGTGACGAAAGCACATGTTATTTTGGAATGTGAGAAGTTAAATCATAAAGTTGAAGCCAGCCTGGTTGTTCCCGGCGCACAACAGAACTTATTTGCCAATGCAGTTGAAGAAGATATGTACTCCGCTATTGACCACCTTATTGATAAACTAGACAGACAGATTCTAAAACATAAAGAAAAACAGTCCGATCATCATAAAAGAGAAAAGAATAAAGTCTTCGCCTCTCTTGAAAACGAACTCATGTAACTATGCAACTAAGCTCTTATCTACAACCTGAAAATATTCGCTGTAAAGTAGACCTAAGCAGTAAAAAGAAAGCCCTCGTTTTACTGAGTGAAATATTATCTAGCGAAGAAGAAGAGCTTAATCAAGATGTCATTTTATCTAAACTAAAGGAACGCGAGCGCCTAGGCAGTACAGCACTAGGCGCTGGCATTGCTATTCCGCATTGCCGAGTGGCAGGTTTAAGCCAAGCCAAACTCGCATTCATATCTTTGAATGAAGCAATCGACTACGACGCAGCTGACAAACAAGCCATTGACCTACTTTTTTGTTTGCTAGTGCCAGAAGACTGCACGACAGACCACCTACAAATTTTAGCCATGCTAGCAGGCATGCTAAAAGAAAAAGCTAACTGCAAAGCACTTAGAGAGTGCACACAAGCAGACGCAGTACACCAATACATAGTTAAGTGCCCAGACGCAGCAAAACAAGACGCGGCATAATCTACACAAAACAAAACTATGTCTGCCCAACAAGTTACCCTTACCGCACTTTACAAACTCATAAAAGAACGTTTTGAAATACGTTGGGAATTCGGTAAAGAGTTTGGAGCCGAAAACTTACTAACTCACATTAGCTGGGGTAATCACCCCGAAATTATTGGCTACATGAACACTATTCGCCCCTTCATTATTCAAATGCTTGGGCAAAAAGAAATTGACCACCTTGACCAACTTAGTCAAAGCGAGCGCGAAAGTTTACTCGCCAGCATTAATACAGAACAAACCAAAGCACTGATTGTTAGCGACAACTGCAGTATCAGCCACGACATTAAAGAAGCTTGCGAAAAATACAACACCGCACTTTTCCGCTGCAAAGCCAATAGCGAACAACTCCTTACCGACCTTCGCTACCGCCTTAGCCAGCAATTCTCAGAAAAGAGAATTATGCACGGCGTGTTTATGGAAATTAACAGTGTAGGTTTACTCATACAAGGCAAAAGTAAGCTTGGTAAAAGTGAGCTAGCCCTAGAACTAATTAATAGAGGCCACCGCCTTATCGCAGATGACGCACCTGAGTTCTCGCGTATAACG
>CAYZLE010000101.1:0-5504 GCA_964479305.1 uncultured Gammaproteobacteria bacterium
AGACGCATAGTGTGGTCCTTATTGAAAACCATCCGTAATAGAGTCCGATATAAATAGAGCTAAATCGGTTGTAAAAAGTATTCTGTGTACTTTAGTCAAATAGGTAGTGGAATAGTTCAAGTATAGAAGTTTTATTTTGTTCTTGCAGGGTGCGAATGTTGTTGTTTGGAATATCTTCCGTGTCTGGGTATCGCTCAATCATTTCACTAAGCTGCTCTTCACGAAGAATATGTAAAATAGGATACGGTGATCGATTGGTTAAATTCGCAATATCATCGGGTTCGCTACCTGCAAAACAATAACCCGGATGAAAACTAGCAATTTGATAAACACCGCGCCAGCCTTCTTGTTTAAGACGAGACTCAGTCCATTGTAAGAATTGGGTGTAGTCGAAAAAATCCTCTAAAGCATCTGTAATAATCACCAAAGTTGTCGCTGTGCTGGGGTTTTTGTCTAAAAACTGACATTCGGCAATAAGTGTGTCAATAATAGCTTCTTGTGTTTCATCGCTACATTCTACAAAGCGAACTTGTTCTTTTTTATAAGGCAGTTTGGCAAAAGGGCACAGATTAAGGCCAATAACAACATTTTCTAGCCATTTTCGAGTTGCAGCAATAGCGGGACTATCAATAAGAAGGGTCATAAGTACAAAGTTAATTTTGGGTTATCAAGTGAGTCATTTTAATACGCTTAGACCATAAAAAATATTTAATATACGAATTGTGTTGACCGTAGAAATACGACTGATTATAATCACGCGGCTTTGGCTAAGTATAGCTAAGAGCGTTAGGTTTATCGGAATAATATGAACACTAAAGCAAAATTTGTAATACAGCTTTGCTTAACGCAGTTAATAATGATCATATTGTTTGCTCTACTTTTATGGGGGCTTAAAAGTGGGCTAGAGGCAAAATCAGTGCTTCTCGGTGGATCGATAGGTTTAGTAGCAAACCTATTTGTAGCAATAAAGGTATTTACTAAGGGTGTTATGCCTTCAGAAACCTTTATGCGACTATACTATTCAGGTAGTATGACGAAGCTTGTGTTTATAGCGGCAATGATCGCTTTAACCTTAACCTATATAATAGTAGAACCTTTGTGGCTAATTATTGGCCTAAGTGTTTCTCAAATAATTTATTTAATAATTTGGCCTTTTTTAAAAAGGTAGATAAAACAGGTAGTTATGGCTTCTAACGGCGCAGAACAAACCCAAAGTGAATACATTGTTCACCATTTAACCAATCTTACTTATGGTAAGCACCCTGATGGTACTTGGGGTTTTGCTCATGGTGCTGAAGAAGCAGCGGCAATGGGCTTTTTTGCTATTCATGTTGATTCAATGTTTTGGACGGTATTTTTAGGCGCGATATTCTGCTGGGTTTTTCATTCGGTAGCTAAAAAAGCACAGTCTGGCGTTCCATCTCTATTCGTAAACATGATTGAAACAGTTATTGAGTTTGTTGATAGCAATGTTAAAGACATGTTCACATCACACAACCCTAAAGTTGCGCCCATCGCACTCACTGTATTTGTATGGGTTTTCTTAATGAACCTTATGGATTTAGTGCCAGTTGATTGGATTCCAGTTGCTGCCACTTGGGTAGGCCTTGATTATATGAAGGTTGTACCTTCAACGGACCCTAATATCACATTAGGCTTAGCTATCGGCGTATTCTTGCTGATACTTTACTACTCAATTAAAGTTAAGAAATTTGGTTTTGCTAAAGAACTAGCATTCACGCCATTTAATCACTGGGCTTTTGTACCATTTAACCTATTCTTAGAAATCGTTGGTTTACTTGCTAAGCCAGTTTCACTAGGTTTACGTTTATTCGGTAACATGTATGCGGGTGAGGTAATCTTTATTTTGATCGCAACAATGTACGGTGGCGGTTTAGCTATGCAGGCAATGGGTGGTGTGTTGCAACTAGGTTGGGCAATCTTCCACATCATGGTGATTACGCTGCAAGCGTTTATCTTTATGGTATTAACCATTGTTTATTTAAACATGGCGCATGAGCACCATTAATCAGAATTACAATTAACTTTTAACTATTAACTTTAAAAACAGAGGAAAACATTATGGAATTAGTAATTATCGCAGCAGCAATTATGCTTGGTTTAGGTGCTTTAGGCGCGGCTTTAGGCATTGGCTTACTAGGTGGCAAACTACTTGAAGGTTCTTCACGTCAACCTGAACTAGCTTCAAAATTACAAGTAACATTCTTTATTGCAGCTGGCTTAATCGATGCGATTCCAATTATTGGTGTTGGTATTGCTATGTACCTAATTTTCGTTGTTGCTCCAGGTGTTGCAGGATAATTTGAATAAGAATTTTCTTATTCTACTAACACACAAGAGGTAAGGCGCGTGAATATTAATCTTACGCTAATCGGACAAACTGTATTCTTCTTCATATTTATATGGTTTTGTTGGAGCTATGTATGGCCGCCAATTTTGGCTGCTCTAGAAGAGCGAAAGCAAAAAATTGCAGACGGTTTAGCTGCAGCAGAGTTGGGTGCACAAGCTCAAGAGAAAGCTGAAGCAGAAGCAGCCGTTATGGTTAAAGAAGCTAAGCAACAAGCATCAGATATCGTTTCTCAAGCGCAAAAGCGTGGTAATGAAATGGTAGAAGAAGCGAAAACAACAGCTAAAGTTGAAGCGGAGCGTGTTAAAAACACAGCTCAAGCTGAAATTGAACAAGAAGTTTCACGAGCTCGTGAAGATCTTCGTGGCCAAGTGGCAACATTAGCAGTAGCGGGTGCAGAGAAAATTTTGCAACGCGAAGTTGATGCTTCGGCTCACAAGAAAGTTGTTGAAGAACTAGCTTCACAAATATAAGCAAGGCTAAACATGAGCAATAACAGCACAATAGCAAGACCATATGCAAAAGCCGCTTTTGAGTTTGCTCAAAGCGCTAAAGCTGCAGATACATGGTCGGCTGCGCTAACTAATTTGGCTGCCATTGCGGCAGATGAGCAGGTTAAGAGCTTGTTCAACAGCCCAAAGCTAAGCCGTGAACAGCGCGCTGAAATATTCGCTGATGCCCTAGGCAAAAAAGCGGATAAAAGCTTACTAAACTTTGTAAATTTGCTTTCGAGCAATGATCGTTTAGTCGCTTTGCCAGAAATTAGTGAGCAATTTGAAATATTGAAAGCCGAAGTTGAAAGTGCGCTTGACGGTATTTTATATACAGCTAAAGCAGTAGATGACAAACAAGTAAAAGCGATTGAAGATGCTTTAAGCAAGCGTTTAGATAAGAAAGTTAAACTTCAAAGCGAAGTTGACGAAGCTCTTATTGGCGGCGTTAAAGTAAAAGTAGGCGATTTCGTTATCGATGGCAGTATTCGAGCACGTTTAGACAAAATGGCAGGCGCTTTAAATAGCTAATTAAGCTAAAGCGACGCATAAAAATTATTGAAATGAGGAAATGACAATGCAACTGAACCCTTCAGAGATCAGCGAACTGATTAAGAAGCGTATTGAAAACTTCGATATGGATTCTGAAGCACGTACCGAAGGTACAATCGTTAGTTTAAACGATGGTATTATTCGCGTTCACGGCCTAGCCGATGTTATGCAAGGTGAGATGTTAGCCTTGCCAGGCGATACATTTGCCCTAGCACTTAACTTAGAGCGTGATTCTGTTGGTGCTGTTGTATTAGGTTCTTACGGTCATTTAAAAGAAGGCGACACAGTACAATGTACAGGTCGTATTCTTGAAGTGCCGGTTGGTGAAGCTTTAGTAGGCCGCGTAGTAAACGCACTAGGCCAACCAATTGATGGCAAAGGCCCAATCGAAACTAAAGACTCACTACCTATCGAGCGTTTAGCTCCAGGTGTAATTGAGCGTAAGTCGGTTGATGAGCCATTACAAACAGGTATTAAAGCGCTTGACGCTATGGTGCCAATTGGTCGTGGTCAACGTGAACTTATCATTGGCGATCGCCAAACAGGTAAAACAGCGGTTGCTATCGATTCAATTATTAACCAAAAAGGCAAAGGTATTATTTGTATCTATGTTGCCATTGGTCAAAAACAATCTTCAATTGCTGCAGTAGTACGCAAATTAGAAGAGCACGGCGCACTAGATCACACGATCGTAGTTGCAGCGGGTGCTTCTGATCCAGCTGTTATGCAATTTATCGCGCCTTATGCGGGTTGCTCAATGGGTGAATTCTTCCGTGATCGCGGTGAAGACGCATTGATCGTATATGATGATTTATCTAAGCAAGCGGTTGCTTATCGTCAAATCTCATTACTACTTCGTCGTCCACCAGGTCGTGAAGCCTTCCCAGGTGACGTATTCTACTTACATTCACGTTTACTAGAACGTGCATCGCGAGTTAACGCTGAAGAAGTTGAGCGTTTAACAGGCGGTAAAGTTAAAGGTAAAACAGGTTCATTAACGGCATTGCCGATTATTGAAACGCAAGCGGGTGACGTATCGGCTTTCGTACCAACAAACGTAATTTCGATTACTGATGGCCAGATTTTCCTAGAAACTAACCTATTTAACTCAGGTATTCGTCCAGCGATTAACGCGGGTGTTTCAGTATCTCGAGTAGGTGGTGCAGCGCAATCTAAAGTAATTAAGAAACTAGGCGGCGGTGTTCGTTTAGCACTAGCGCAATACGCTGAATTAGCGGCTTTCTCACAGTTTGCATCTGACCTTGATGACGCAACACGTAAGCAACTAGAACGTGGTGAGCGAGTAACAGAATTAATGAAGCAGGGTCAATATGCGCCTCTATCAATTGGTGAGATGGCATTATCGCTATACGCTATTGAAGAAGGCTACCTAGATGACGTTGATAAAACTAAAGTTGTTGCATTTGAAGCGGCATTACACGACTACGCAAACAGTAAGTCGGGTGATTTAGTTGCAAAAATCAACGAAACTGGCGGTTTTGACGACGAAATTAAGAGCGGCTTAAAAGCTATTCTTGAAGACTTCAAAAAGAACGGCGCTTACTAAGGTAAGGCTGAGGCTAAATTATGGCAGTCGGTAAAGAGATACGTAACCAGATCGGTAGTGTAAAAAATACACAAAAGATCACTAAAGCGATGCAATTGGTTGCTGCAAGTAAAATGCGTAAAGCACAAGAACGTATGGAGGCTTCAAAGCCTTATGCGGAAAAAATTCGTGCAATCGTAGGTCACTTGTCACAAGCTAATTCAGAGTATCACCACCCTTACCTGCAAGAAATTGCAGACGAAGATGTTAAGCGTGTTGGTTACATTATTGTTTCTACAGATCGTGGCTTATGTGGTGGCTTAAACATTAACTTGTTTAAGAAAGCTATCAACGGCATTAAGAGCTGGAAAGACAAAGGTGTAGAAGCTGATATTGCTTTAATCGGTCGTAAAGCCGGTACATTTTTCGCTCGTTACCCTAACATTGTTGCTACGGCAGATGATTTAGGTGACGCACCTAAAATGGAAGAGTTACTAGGCTCAATACAAGTTATGCTCAAAGCGTATGACGAAGGTAAAATTCAACG
>CAYZLE010000102.1:0-5439 GCA_964479305.1 uncultured Gammaproteobacteria bacterium
CGTCGTCTTTTTTGTCATCTTGGCCTTCTTGGTAAACGGCCATGAAACCAGCGTGTTTAATACTTGAGCCTGTTGCGCGGAAAACATTTTTGTCGTCGGCATTTAAGTTGGCGGCAACAGTATCTAATGTTGCGTGTACCATTTGGCAGGCAACAGTTCGTTTCCAAATCAGGTCGTATAACTTGTTTTGGTCAGACGTTAAGTGCTTCTTAATTTGCTCAGGAATATTGGCGGCAGCGGATGGGCGAATCGCCTCATGCGCTTCTTGAGCATTTTTAGATTTGTTTTTAAATGCGCGTGGTTCATCAGGCAAATTATCTTTACCGTAACGACGTTCAATTAATTCGCGCAGGCCTTCAATGGCATCGTTAGATAGCGATACTGAATCGGTACGCATATAGGTGATTAAGCCTACTGAACCTTCGCCAATATCAATACCTTCATATAACTGCTGAGCTGTGCGCATTGTGCGCGATGCTGAGAAGCCTAGTTTACGAACTGCTTCCTGTTGTAAGGTAGATGTTGTAAATGGAGGTGAAGGATTACGGCGACGTTGTTTCTTTTCAATTTTGCTAATCAGCAATTCGCCATTAGCCGCTTTCATAAGTGCTTGGCGTGCAGAGTGTGCTTGCTGTTCGTTTGTAATAGTAAATTGCTTTACTTTTTCACTATCTAGTATTGATAGCTTGCCGTTAAATGTTTGTTTATCTTTTTCTACTTTAGATTCTATTGACCAATATTCTTTTGGTTCAAAAGCACGAATTTCATTTTCGCGTTCGCAAATTAGGCGCAAAGCTGGGCTTTGTACGCGGCCGGCTGATAAGCCACGACGAATTTTTTTCCATAATAGTGGCGATAAATTAAAGCCCACTAAGTAATCCAAAGCACGGCGAGCTTGCTGTGCATCAACCATGTCTAATGACAATTGACGTGGATTAGCTACCGCATCTTGAACGGCTTTTTTAGTGATTTCGTTAAAGACTACTCGGTATAGCGTTTTCTTTTTAAGTAGGTTTTGCTCATCTAGCATTTCTTTTAAATGCCAAGAAATCGCTTCACCTTCGCGATCGGGATCGGTTGCGAGATAAAGATTGTCAGCTTTTTTTAATGCCTTTTTAATCGTGGCGTAGTGTTTTTCATTACGTTCGATGTGCTGGTAGGTCATCGCGAAATCATTATCGGGATCAACCGCGCCGGTTTTAGGAATTAAGTCTCGCATGTGGCCGTAGGAGGCCATGACTTCAAAGTCTTTGCCTAGGTATTTTTTAATGGTTTTGCATTTGGCAGGTGACTCTACAATGACAATATTTTTAGACATTTTTGTATTCTTTTAATGAGTAAGTGAAGCGTGCAGCTTCTTTAATATAGCTATATATACTATTTACAATAGCATATTGGTAAAAAAACTAACAATAAAGCATTTATTTTATGCGTGTGTAATAGCCTTGGTCGCTTCTAACTAGGTCATTTAGTTCTAAAATTAAAAGCATAGATGATATTTTTTGCGCTTCAAAACCGGTTCTTTCTACAATTTGATCAGGGGCGGTAGGTTCATAATCAATAGCGTTTAACAGAGTCTGTTGCTCATCATCTAATGCTGCAGTGTCTGTATCAGCTTCACTGTCGTTATTTGATTTTACGGCTGAATGCTTGAGCGACTTTTCAATAAAGGGTCTAAGTTGCGCCTGCAAGTCGAACATAATGTCGTCAACCGTTTCAACTAATTTTGCACCCTGCCTAATGAGTTGGTGGCAACCTTTGCTAACCGGGCTATGAATAGAGCCAGGAATAGCAAAAACCTCTTTGCCCTGTTCCATTGCATGTTTAGCGGTGATGAGTGAACCACTTTGTGCAGCAGCTTCTACTACGAGCGTACCTAAACTTAGGCCGCTAATAATACGGTTACGTTTTGGAAAGTGGCCGGGTAGAGGTTTAGTGCCCAACATGAATTCAGAAATAATTAAGCCCTGGTCAACAACTTGTTCAGCGAGTTGTTTATTGCTGGCTGGGTAAACACGATCTAAGCCCGTCGCTACAACTGCAATAGTTTTGCCACCTCTATGAGAAAGCGCGCCTTGGTGAGCTTGTGTATCGATACCACCTGCTAAGCCGCTAGTTACGGTAATACCGTGTCTAGCTAAGCTGGCTGCAAACTCAAAAGCGTTTTGCTTGCCGGCACCTGTTGCGTTACGACTACCGACAATACCCACTTGAGGGTCATTCAATAGTTGCCAATCACCTTTGGCAAATAAGAGTGGCGGCGGGTCGTAGAGATTTTTTAAGCTTTGCGGGTAGTTGTCTTGGTCTGAAAATAAAATATGGTTTTCTGGAGATTCTAGCCACTGTAAAGTGGGTTCAACATCGAGCTGACGATTTTCATTTATGGATGCAATTTGGCGTTTGTTAATGCCTAGTTTTTGTAGCTCGGCATCATTGGCTTGAAGACTGTATTCAGCACTACCAAAATAGTCAATTAGCTTCATGTACGTTTGCGCGCCAATATGTGCGCACGACAATAAGCGCAAGCGATAATCAATATCGCTTGGCTTGTCTACTTGTTGAATTTGTTGCATCTTGAATCCTTGATTCTTAATTCCTTTAGGAATCAGGGTGGTGTGGCTGAGGCTAATGAAAGGCCTATTGGTAAGCGTCAATCACCATGTTTGGGTTTCTTACTGTGTCGTAGCCAATAGTACGCTTTGAATCAACAATAATACCGTAACTAACATTTTCAAAAGTACGGAACACCATTAATAAGCCTACGCGTAATTCAGGCATTTTAACAAGCTTGCCTTTATCTTCACGTGACCAATGATCGCGAACTGGCGCCATTTTTTTGTCGATAGCAAAAACATTGCCGACTTCAACGCCATCTGTGTCGCCTAGGTTGATTACAACAACTTGGTTGTTAGACGAGTAAGAGATTGAATCAACTAATGAGATAATTTTACCTTCAAGCTCATTAACTGGCGCTTTAGGAATGAAGCTATAGTTTAAGCGACCTTCTTCAGCAGGTAGTATACGGTCGCCATTTAAGGTTTCGCGTAGACTTTTAGTAATGGTTAGGCTCGATGGGTCACCTAGTTGGTTAAGCTGTGCTTCACTCACTTTAATGGTTTCCATGCCTAATAACTCATCGGTTACTGGATCGTAGAATTTTTTGCCAGGTCGGAAAAAGTTATAACGAGACTCGTTTGCTGCCTCTAAACCACGTACATAAATACGATTACCTACGCCAGTCACTAGGTGGTTATCTAAGCTGCCTAATACGTAAGGAGCAGCTTCTAACTCTTCTTCAGTTACAATTCTTGGGTTAATCAAAAATGGGCGAATTGCATTCATAGGAACTGTTGGAATAGCTGAGCTAATACTTTCTGTACGAACGCGAGGCGAAAGTTTATACGGTTGTAAACCACCTGTATTATTGCTTCCGTCATTTAAACGAAGCTGAGGTTGGCCGTCTACATAGACTAAAGTAATCACATCACCAGGGTAAATTAGGTGAGGGTTTTGAATTTGAGGATTGTAGTACCAAACTTGTGGCCACAACCAAGGGTCTCTTAAAAAGATATTCGAAATATCCCATAAAGTATCACCACGAACAACAGTATAAGAGTCAGGCACATCGTCGCGCAAAGCTATACGTGTATTACCATTAGCGCCTAGACGCGTTAGGTATTGGCTGTCTTGGTATGGAGTGGGTTCAGGAATAGCGGCAGCTGGTATTGGACCAGTGTCTTGTGGAGCTAAATCTGTTTCTTTTTTTGAAGCACTTGAACAGCCAGCTAAAAAAGCTGTCATAATTACTGTTGCAATAAATGTTTGCATTATCGCCATTGAACTCACCTAATCGATTTTTATTTGTGGTTAGTGTAGCCTAGATTGTATGTTGTTTTAAAGAAATATACAGTAATTTTCTAGGGATATCATGGCTTTAGACCACATTTTTGCAAAAATTCTTAACTTTTACATGCTTTACCTAGATTTCCTAGGGTTTAACAGAGGTTTAACAGAAAAATGGCCTTATTAGAGATACTTCACTTCCCAGACCCGCGTTTACGCAAAGAATGTAAGCCGGTGGAAGATATTAACGACGAAATACGTCAACTTGTAAGCGATATGTTGGAAACAATGTATGCGGCTCCGGGTATTGGCTTGGCGGCCATTCAAATTAATGTGCATAAGCGCATACTGGTTTTGGATCTTTCAGAAGACAAGACAGAGCCAATGGTTTTCATCAATCCTGAAATATTATCGAAAGACGGTGTGGAAGTGATGCAAGAAGGTTGCTTGTCGGTGCCAGGTTATTATGAAGACGTTGAGCGTGCTGACAAGATTACGGTTAAAGCTTTAAATGAAAAAGGCGAAGAGTTTAGCCTTGAGGCAACAGGTTTGTTGTCGGTTTGTATTCAGCACGAAATTGACCACTTAGATGGGAAGTTATTTGTTGATTATATTTCGCCATTTAAGCGTAATCGTATTAAAACCAAATTAGAAAAACAAAAGCGCAAGGGTCAACTTGAGCAACCTGCTGACCGCCTTGAACGTTACAAGCAAGATAACGCTTAGAATAAATTCATGAAACCTTTACGAATTATATATGCGGGTACGCCCGACTTTGCTGTGCCTGCTTTGCAAGCACTGCTCGACTCGCCACATGAAGTGGTAGCGGTATACACGCAACCAGACAGACCGGCTGGACGCGGCAAAAAAATACAAATGAGCCCGGTTAAGCAAGCGGCATTAGATGCCAAAATTGAGGTTCAGCAACCATTAAACTTTAAAGCTCCTGAAGCAGTTGAGCAGCTTGAAAGCTATAAGGCTGACTTAATGGTGGTAGCCGCTTACGGTTTAATATTGCCACAAGTGGTTTTAGATGCACCTGCAAAAGGCTGCTGGAATATTCACGCATCACTCCTGCCTCGTTGGCGTGGCGCAGCACCTATTCAGCATGCGATATTAAGCGGCGACTCTGAAACAGGTATTACCCTAATGCAAATGGCTAAGGGTTTAGATACAGGTGATATGTTATTAAAGTCTGTTACAAAAATTGAGCAAAGCGATACCTCGCAAAGCCTGCATGATCGACTATCTGCAATGGGTGGCGATTTGTTAATGCAAGGGCTAGATAAAATAGATAGTTTAAACGCTGAAGTCCAAGACGATGCCTTAGCAAACTATGCGCATAAAATCTCTAAGCAAGATGCTCGTATTAATTGGGCACTTTCAGCTGAAGAGCTTGATCGACATATACGCGCCTACTATGGCTGGCCGGTTGCCTTCACTTGTTTAGAAGAAAAACCTAATGACAATATTCGCGTATGGCAGGCTTCTATAGAATCTTCATCGTTACCTTCAGGGGGTAACGCCGGCGAAGTACTCTCATGTGATAAAAATGGCTTAGTGGTTCAAACGGGTGATTCACAGATTAATATTCAG
>CAYZLE010000103.1:0-5379 GCA_964479305.1 uncultured Gammaproteobacteria bacterium
GTGAGTGTCATCACATTCATATCAACTTTTTCTTCGTTGAGAATGCCTTGAACATGTTCACTGTTAAGAAGTTCTAATGGAGAAGAAAGGCGGTAGCCTTTACCGCGAACACAGAAGATATCTAAACCCATTTTTTGCAAGGCTTTGGTATGTTTCCAAATAGCCGCACGGGTTATATTAAGATCTTGGGCTATGGATTCGCCAGAGTGAAAAAAACCATCGCTTAATAAGTCTAAAAAACAATCTCTTGTTTCACTAGCTCTTTCATGAATTCGCATCTTTTACCTAATTTCATTTTACTAAGACAGCCAATTTTCTATAAGGTCGTTATTTGCTTCTTTATTAATTACTTTAAGCTCTTGAAGAACTGTCTCTTGAAGCGTAGCTTCAAAGGTCATTAGTTCATCTCTTCTAAAAGCCTGAATCTCAATTTTTTGAGAAACCGGTAATTGGCTAATTTGTTTTTCAAAATTCGCCATTTGCGCTTTAATTCCATTTAGCGCAATAATAGTATCGCCAGGTGACAAACCTGCTTTTTCGGCTGCACTGTTATTGTAAGTATGTGTTACCTTTGGAAAATTACTTCCTGTAACACTATCTGCCTTTAATCTTACGCCTAAACTCGCTGTAAACCTTGTTTTCATTGCCTTAGCTGTACCGTTTTTCTGATTATCGGTATGACTTGCTAACAACAAGCCCATTTCAGCTAAGCTTTCGGCTACTGGCAGCTCTTCAATTTCGTACAAAGCACTTTCAAAAAATTCTTTAAGCTCTTGTTTTAATTCGCTAATTTCAAGCTGATTTGAGTGCTTTTCAAACAATGAAATTATCGTATTGTAAATATGCTTCTCGCTCGTACCTTGGTAGTTTGCCGCCGATTCTCGGCACTCTTTCCATAGCTCCCGCATAAGGTCATCTAAGGTAAATAAGCCTATTTTTCGTAATAACAAATCAAGCAGAATGGCAACAACTGCACCTTTAGTATAGTAGCTAACTATTGCATTAACCGCGTTTTCGTCTTGTTTATAGAACTTTGTCCAAGCCTCAAAACTAGACTCGTGTAAGTTTTGTACTAAGCGGCCTCGGCTTTTATCTAAATTATTCAGCGTACCAGACAGTAGTTCAAAGTAATTTTCGTAGCTTATTAAACCTGTTCGAACCAAAGCAAGGTCGTCGTAGTAAGAAGTAATACCCTCATAGGCCCATAGTTGGTGAGTATAGTTTTCACGCTGTAAATCAAAATTAATGAATTCTGCCGGCCTAATTCTTTTTACATTCCAGGTATGAAAATACTCGTGACTGCACAAACCTAAGAAGCGCCTATAGTCGGCATGCGTTTTAGGGTCGGCCTGTGCGGGCAAGTCTTTACGTGAACACAACAAGGCGGTTGAATATGTATGTTCTAAGCCACCATAACCATCACCAGTAATCATCACCAGAAATACATAGCGATCTATAGGTGCAGGCTCACCAAAGAACTTAATATGATGCTCACATATAATTTTTAAATCACTTTTTAAACGTTCTTGATCCGCTTCGTGTCTTCCTGTTAAAGCAATATAGTGAGGAACACCACAAGCTTCAAAGGCTAGCCAGTCAAAATCACCCATCTCTACAGGATGTTCAATTAGGTCAGCGTAGTTGTCTGCCTTGTAATCGCCAAACTGACAGGTATCGCTAAGGCCCTTTAATGGGTTTTGCTCTGACTGCATACTGGTAGCAATCTTCCAGCTTTTATATTGTTCTGCTACAGGAGCTTCAATTTTAACTGAGCAAGCTTCTTGTTCACGGCCATGAACTCGCAAAAATACACTGGTGCCATTAAAGAAAGCATGGGTATTGTCTAAGTGAGCACTGCGTACGGAAAGATCTAAAGCATAAACTTGATAAACGATTTCTATGTCATGCTCACTCGCGTCTATGCTCCAGGTATCTTTATCAACTTTATGATGTGCAAGAGGCTTACTATTTGCCGATACACTAAAACGCACAATGTTTTTAGCAAAGTCGCGGAGCATATAGCTACCTGGTATCCATGCCGGCAAAGACACAAGTTGCGCTTGCTTGCTACCACCGCTAATACGGCATGTAACATCAAATAAATGGTTTTCAGGATGAGTGGGACAAACAGAATAAAAAACAGACATGTAAAACTCGCGCTTAATTAAGCAACATTAAAATCAACTTTACGGTAGCAATTACGACCGCTTTCTTTTGCTTTATATAAAGCACTATCAGCAAGGTTTAAAAGAATTTCAGATATTTCTTTGGTTTCGCCTACCGTTTTATCACCATCGAGCATGCACAAGCCAATTGATACAGTAAGGTGAAGAGGAGCATCAATAGCTAACTCGCAGGGGGTATTTTCTATGCTCAAACGAATACGTTCGGCTGTGTCGAGCATACCCTTTTCCTGAACTTCAGGTAACAACAGTGCAAACTCTTCACCACCCAATCGAGCGAGTATATCGGTGTCTCGCATAGAGTCAGCCAAGATATTAGCAATGTGCGTTAAGGCTAAATCACCCGCAGTATGTCCATGGTTGTCGTTCACTTGTTTAAAGTGATCTATATCTATATATAAGCAAGCCACTTTATGGCCATGTCGAAGTGATCTAGACACTTCGGTATGAAGACGTTGGAAAAAGTAGCGGCGGTTATATAACTGAGTTAGGTTATCAACGATGCTTAGGCGTTTAAGGTTTTCAATGTTAACCGTGTTTTCAATACTAACGGCAGATATTAAAGCCATGCGCTCTAAGAAGTTAGTCGCCATGTCGCTTTTATAACGGTTCTTTTGGTTACTACCTAAAGCAATAAAGCCCAATAAAATACCATGGCGATATAAAGGTAATATCGCGACACTCTTTAAACTCAGGTTTTCAAGGTCAACAAAGAACATACCGTGTTTTTCAGGGATGAACTGATCAAGGCGCGGCCCTTTAGGCAGGTCAGCCAGTATGCTGAGTGAATTATAATCTTCTTCGAAATGTATTTTATTAATCACTTCGCTAGCATCATCTTCAGATTCTTCCAAAAGCTCTCGCATTTTGTTATTGCCATCTATTAGCAATAAGTTAATTACGTCTAACTTAAACCCTTTGCAATAATCATTAACCAGCACCCCGCACACACCTAGCAATGTTTGCTTGCTGAGCAACTTAATTTCCATCTGTTGAAACAAGTTACTTTTTTGTTCGTTTGACCGGACCTGGTCCATAACATCGTCAAAACGTTTTTGTAGATCTTGATACTTGCCCTCTTTCATTATTTAATTCTATACCGCAAAGTTAAATTAGTCATAAATATTTATCTTTTATCGGCAATATGGGTGGTTTTAGCGCTATTTATGCCTTTAATGGCCCTTTATATTTGCCTCTATGTTTTAAACCCACTATGCTCAACTTTATGAAGAAAACTATTTTCATGCTACTTGTACTTATGGCTACTTTTGCGGCACACGCGCAAACCTACCTTTACGAAGAGCAAGACGGCACGCGCTGGATCACCAACCAGAAACTCAAGTCTAAAAACTTTACTTTTTTAGAACAGTACGGGCGCCCTACTGCGGTCAGTTCTTGTCGTGGCGTAAGTGAAGCCGCTATTATGGAAAGGGCAAAAAAACACATGCCCCATGTATATAAGTATGCGCACAAATTTAAAATTGACCCTATGCTAGTGAAGGCCTTAATTCGCGCAGAGTCATGCTTTGACCACCGCGCGATTTCTCGTGCAGGTGCACACGGTATTATGCAGTTTATGCCTGCTACCGCACGCGACTATGGCGTATTAGATCGCTTTGATGCCTACAGCAGTATTAAAGGCGGAGTTGAACATTTACGCGACTTACTGAATCGATTTAAAGGTAGCAAAACCAAAGCTATTGCCGCTTATAATGCCGGCGCAGGTGCTGTTACACGCTACAAGGGCATTCCACCTTATAAAGAAACCCAAACCTATGTACGACGAGTATTGAATTTTTACGAAAAATACCAGTCACAACATATAGCAGACGTAAAAAAGAACAACCCTAGAAAACTAGTGGTAAAAAAACTATCACCGTAATAAGTGCCAATTAAAGCACTTAGACAATATATTTAACCAAAAGAGCACCTATGCAAACCATGCTTACTAAAATCTTAAAAAGAGCCACTCTGTTTTCGGCCACTTTTACTTTAATTGCCTGTATTAATTTAACAGACTCTCAATTAGAAGCTAAAACAAACGATGCAAGCGCAAGCTTTGCACCTGAAAAGGCTTACACCAACACAGTAAGACGTGTGCTTGCTCAGCTTCAATACAGCCACTACCAACCTTTAAGTATTAACGATGATTTTTCAGGCGCCTTACTAGATGACTTCGTAGACTACATTGATAAAGGTCGTCAATTATTAACTAGCGAAGATACACAAGCATTTGAAGCATTCCGAAACAGACTTGATGATGACGTAAAAAAAGGCCGTGTAGAAGTACCCTTTGCTATCTACAACCTGGTACACGCACGCCGTTTAGAAAGAACAAATTATCTTATCGAACAAATAAAAACTCTTAATAAAATTGATTTCACTTTAGATGAATCAATTAGCGTAGATTACGACAACTTAGTTTGGCCTGCCAATTACGCAGCCCTTAAAGAAGAATGGCGCAAGCAGTTTAAAAACGATGTACTTAGTTTAAAACTCAGCAAAAAAGACGACAGTGAAATTAGCGAGACACTTAACAAACGTTATAAGAACCAATTAAAACGTACATCAGAATTAAGTAACGATGATGTATTCAATATTTTCATGACTGTTTTCACTGGCTTGTATGATCCTCACACGACTTATATGGCTCCACGTGATTCAGAGAACTTCGACATTAATATGCGTTTATCACTAGAAGGTATTGGCGCACGTTTACAGCGTGAAGATGACTACACAAAAATTGTAAACTTAGTACCAGGTGGCCCTGCACAAAAAACTGGCAAAGTTAAACCGTCCGATAAAATTTTAGCTGTTGGCCAAGATGAAGATGGCGAAATGGTTGATGTTGTTGGCTGGCGTTTAGATGATGTTGTTGACCTTATTCGTGGACCTAAAGGTTCAACTGTTCGCTTACAACTTCTTACTTCAGACGCAACAGGCACTTCTACAGAAGCAGTCATTAGTATTGTTAGAGATACCATTAAACTAGAAGACAAGGCTGCACGTAAAAAAATTATTACGCTTAAACAAGACGGGCAAGACAAAAAGATTGGTGTTATCGAATTACCTACTTTCTATTTAGACTTTGAAGCCTACCATTCAGGCAACAAAGACTACCGCAGTAGCTCACGTGATGTTAAACGCTTAATAGAAGAATTAAATGCTGAAAACATTGACGGCTTAATTGTAGATT
>CAYZLE010000104.1:0-5337 GCA_964479305.1 uncultured Gammaproteobacteria bacterium
CCTGCCTGAGCACCCTCCAAAATAAGAAACTCAAATAAGGTTCTATCGTCGTAACAAGGCACTCCCCACTCTTCATCATGGTATTTTTGATCTAAATCGCCTGCATTAGCTGCCCATTCACAACGCTTTGCCATACTCAATCCCTACAATAAGTTAGTAAAACTATAAAACTAAGGCAAATCTTGCCACACAACTTAACTATCAAGCAATTAAATATCTTATAATAGCCGTTCTTTAATCAGCTACAAAAATAGTGTGCTATGAGCAAAAATAATATTCGTAAATATTCTTCTATGGTTGTTGATGGTGACGAACGCGCACCTTCACGTTCTATGTTACGCCCTGTCGGTTTTGAAACCGAAGATTTTAAAAAGCCTCAAGTAGGTATCGCTTCAACATGGAGCATGGTTACACCTTGTAACATGCACATTGATAAGCTTGCCGAATCAGCTAAAGCTGGCGCTGACGCGTCTGGCACTAAAGGCGTAATTTTTAATACTATTACTATGTCAGACGGTATCTCAATGGGAACCGAGGGCATGAAGTACTCATTAGTATCTCGCGAAGTGATTGCTGATTCTATGGAAACAGTTGTTGCAGGCATGGGTTACGACGGCGTTGTAACTATTGGTGGCTGTGATAAGAATATGCCAGGTTGCTTAATTGCTATGGCACGTCTTAATCGCCCAGGTGTTTTTGTTTATGGCGGTACAATTTTACCGGGCAAACAAAAGCAAACTGATGGCAAGTTTAAAGACCTCGATATCGTTTCAGTATTCGAAGCGGTTGGTGCTCACTCAAATAATAAAATTGATGATGCTGGCTTATTAGACGTTGAAAAGAAAGCGATCCCAGGCCCAGGTTCTTGTGGTGGTATGTACACAGCCAACACAATGGCATCGGCTATTGAGGCACTTGGTATGAGCTTACCTAACAGTTCTGCACAAGCGGCTATTTCAGACAGTAAGCATGACGATTGCTACCGTGCTGGTGAGAAAGTATTAGAGCTATTAGAAAAAGATATTACACCGAAGAAAATTATGACGAAGAAAGCATTCCAAAATGCTATTACCGTTGCAATTACTTTGGGTGGTTCAACTAACTTGGTTCTACACTTATTAGCTATCGCAAAAACAATTGGCGTTAAATTAAGCCTTGACGACTTCACACGTATTGGTAAAAAAGTACCTTTACTGGCTGACCTTAAGCCAAGTGGCCGTTACAGCATGAACGATTTAATTAACATTGGCGGCATTCAACCACTAATGAAAATGCTATTGAAAGAAGGCTTGCTACACGGTGACTGTATTACCGTAACCGGTAAAACTTTAGCGCAAAACTTAAGATCAGTTAAGGCTTACCCTAAAGGCCAAGATATCATTCGTCCTTTGAAAAAGCCTATTAAGAAAGATAGTCACTTACGTGTGCTTTACGGCAACGTTGCACCAGAAGGTGCTGTAGCTAAAATTTCTGGTCACGAAGGCTTATCTTTCACTGGTAAAGCTCGCGTTTATAACAGCGAAGAAAAAGCCATGAAAGCGATTATGGATCGTAAGATTAAGAAAGGCGACGTAATTGTTATTCGCTACGAAGGCCCTAAAGGTGGCCCGGGTATGCGCGAAATGCTTAGCCCAACAGCTGCGATTATGGGTCAAGGCTTAGGCGACGATGTTGCTCTAATTACTGATGGTCGATTCTCTGGTGGTACACACGGCTTTGTGGTTGGTCATATTACACCTGAAGCGGCAGTTGGCGGTCCTATTGCTTTAATTAAAAGCGGTGACCAAATTACTATCGACGGAATTAAAGATGAAATTAGCGTAGCCATTACACAAAAAGAGCTTAAAGCTCGACAAAAAGCATGGAAGAAGCCGAAGCCTAACTATACAACGGGTGTACTAGCAAAATATGCACACCAAGTTAACTCAGCTTCAGAAGGCGCAGTAACTGACGACCTTAAAGATAAGTTATAAACCAAGACTATCTTTAAAAAAAGCCGTTGTTTACTCGCTAAACAACGGCTTTTTTGTTTTCAGCCACTTAATTAAGTAGAATAGCTTTATGAATATTAAAAATACAACAATGATCGACTGGTTTAGACACGCAGCGCCGTACATTCAGGCTCACCGTGGCAAAACCTTTGTTGTCGCCTTTAGTGGCGAGGTTTTCGAGCACCCGCACCTAAACAACCTAATACATGACATAGCTACACTGAATAGCTTAGGTATTAAAATTGTTTTAGTGCATGGCATAAGACCACAAATGAATGCCCTGCTAGAAAAATACAACCACCAACAAGATATTCAAAATGATTGGCGTATTACTGATGACACCTGCTTACAAGTGGCACAGCAAGCATCTGGCTATGTGAAAAGTAAAATAGAAGCACTTTTCGCTAGAGGCTTACCGAGCACTTTATTCCCAACTCGGTCTATTACTGCAACCTCAGGCAACTTTGTTATAGCAAAGCCTTTAGGCGTGCATGAGGGTACAGACTACTTGCATACTGGTACGGTAAGAAAACTCAATACCGAAGCGATTAATGCCCAGCTTGATAACAACAATATAGTTGTACTTTCGCCTTTAGCCTACTCGCCTACGGGTGAAACTCTAAACTGTAAATATGAAGAAGTGGCTTTTAATGCCGCTATTCATTTACAAGCAGAAAAACTGATTTATATTGCCAGCCATAATGTAGTCGATGCAAAAGAAGAAACGCTTACAGAGTTAAATATTGAACAAGCGACCGATCTGACTAATCATGCGAATACAAACAAAGAAATTAAAAATCACCTCGAAGCAGGCATACAAGCTATTAACACGGGTATTAGCAGAGTTCACTTATTAAGCTGCGCTCAAGATGGCTCTTTGCTCGAAGAATTATTTACACGCCAAGGTAGCGGTACATTAATTAGCGCCACACCAAGTGAGATTATTAGAACCGCTAATATAGACGACGCGCAAAGTATTCTGCAACTCATTAGCCCTCTGCAAGAACAAGGCATACTCGTTAAGCGTTCTTTAGAACAGTTAGAAATGGATATTAATCATTTTTATGTTGTTGAATATGAAGGTGCGGTTATCGCCTGCGCGGCTCTTTATAATTATGCAAAAGATAAGATGGCTGAACTGGCCTGTATTGCTGTTGATGCTCAATATCAAAATTCGCAAATAGGCAGAGGCTTACTTAACTTTTTAGAAAAACAAGCTAAACAAGAAAGCTGTAATACTCTCTTTGTTTTAACTACTCAAACTAAAAACTGGTTTGAAGAACAAGGCTTTAAAAAAGACGATATTAATAAACTGCCAATCGACAAACAAAGCTTGTACAACTACAAGCGGAATTCCTTAGTTTTGTTCAAAGGCATTTAAAGTCGATCACATGACTCTTCTAAAAAAAATACAAGTCATTAGTACCGTACTACTTTGTTTAATGCTTAGCAGCTGCCTTGCTGGTAGTGGCTCTAGTAATGCCAAAATACTTAGCGGAAAAGTTATTCGTGTTGCTGATGGCGATACTGTAACGATAATGAGTGAAAACAAGTGGAGCACCAAAATCCGCTTACATGCGATAGATGCACCTGAAATGCAGCAAGCCTGGGGCAGTCACTCTCGTAAAGCCTTAAAAGCATTAGTCTATAAAAAAACAGTTACAGTAGTGGTTAAAGATATAGACCAGTATGACCGTACTGTAGGTGTCATTAAATTAGACCAAAAAAATATAAACCATGAAATGGTTAAAGAAGGCCATGCTTGGGTTTATCGAAGGTATAACCGAGAAAAGGCTATGCTTGAATTTGAAAAATCTGCCAAGCAAGCAAAGAAAGGTATTTGGTCTCAAGCAAAATCAAAAATCCAAGCGCCATGGGAATGGCGCCAAGATAATTTTTAAAGTTTTATTTAATAAAAATTTAAACAACTTGCTTGTCTAACTCTTCTTGTAGTGTCGATTCAATTTTTAAAGCCTTAACTAATTCAGCTAAGTAAGTCTTTTCTTTTTCTGAAGAATTCTCATCGATAATCACTTTAGTTGCCATATAAACTTCGGTAGCCTCAGCCATATTTTCAACCTGAGCCGCCAAGTCTGCCACGCTTAAAGGCGCATCAACCACTTTACGCAAGTCATCGGCTAAATGATCAGCCAAGTGCAAATCTAAAATTTGCTTTTTAATGCGAGTCTGTTCGTCATCGTTTATATCACCATCAGCACTGGCCGCAGAAACCATAGCGGTAATTAGTAAAAGACCACGCTTTTGTGCTTCTTCACCCTCTAATTCATTTACCGTTCTAGCAAGGTTATTACCATGCTTTTCTTGCCAGTCTTGGTAGCCTTTATAAGCAGCGGTACCTAGTGCGGCAACACCACCTAGTTTAAGAGCCAAGCCACTTAACTTACGGCCACCTTTAGTGCCTAACAAGCCTACAAGTAATGCCGTTGCAGCTGCGCCTTTTTTCAAACCATCAAGCATCTGCTCACGCTCTGGGCCACTCTCAGGTATGTTCAGTTTTTCCTCTAGTACATCCTGACCTTTTTCTGCGTATTCTTTACTTGCCGACAATAGTTTTTCTACTAAGGCTTTAGTATCTATATTTTTCATATCTCTCTCACTCATTATTTAAATAACTTGCATTCTTTCTAAAACTTCTTGAATCAGTTGCAACCTAACATCGGAATCTTGCAGGCGTAATAATTCAACCTTCATTTGAATATCCATTGGCAGCACTTCCACTAAACGCGCGCCTACCCAGGCGGCGTCATCAAAGTCTTCATTGATATAATTTTCAGCAACGCCCTTATAGTGCGACTTAACTTCAGGCAGTATCTTTTTCAGAAGATCAACAAGCAGCACCTGTGAATCCAAAGAAGTGTCGCTGTAAACCTCCTCTGCGCACATACTGGTACGGGCCAACCATAAGCCATCATCTTGCTGCTCATAGGCTTGCAAATGTACTTTCTCTTCGCCTTGAACCGTTATACCCAACAAGCTGTCTGGCAACTGCTCAAAGTCAATAATTTTAACTTTTGTACCTATGTCATGAGGAACAAGCGTATCTATACTTGCCTCTGTTTCACTTTCTTCGAGAGATTGATGACTGGTGATAACAAATGATGATTGATTGCGCATGGCCTCGCGAACCATATCTATATAGCGAGTTTCGAATATCCTTAAAGCTAATAAGCCTTGCGGAAAAACGATATTACTTAAAACAAAAACAGGTGTTTTATTATTAGCTGTCATCTTTTAACTGCAAAGCAGCTGAGTTAATACAATAGCGTAAACCCGTTGGTTGAGGACCATCCGGAAAGACATGTCCTAAGTGGGCATCACACGCGCT
>CAYZLE010000105.1:0-5324 GCA_964479305.1 uncultured Gammaproteobacteria bacterium
CTAGTGAGTATAAGCATGAGCCCGCGCTAGCCTTAGCTTCTGGAGACGATGGTTTGGATTTTGTTCGTGTTTTCATGGCTGAGTCTAAGCATTATCTAAAAGATAGATCAGGCATTATTTTAGAAGTTGGCAATAGTGCTGAAGCTTTTGAGGAGCAATTCCCGAGCTTGAATAAATATTATTTAGACTTTGAGTACGGCGGTGAGGGTGTTTATTTCATTGAATCATAAAGTATTTTATTAAATAAACATTGTAAGTTGCCGTTTTTAATAGAATATTGTATGATATTCGCACTACATGATTAAGTGCTTTGAATTCAAAGTTTTGGCCGAAAATTAATGAATAAGTGAGTTATGAGCACAACTGGACCTCAAACACCTGCAAGATTGACGCTTCAAGTTTTTGAAATGCTTGTTACTAAAGCGACTCCAGAACGTCTTGCTAAACTCCCTGTGTCGTCCTTTCCCTTAGAAGTCCCAGATGAACTAGTAGATTCACTCCCGTATGAGAAGCAAACTATAGTAAAGAAAGCGCTTTTCGAATTAAATATGGCGCAAATTAATGACCGTTTACAGGTAGAAAGTCATTGTGGTGAAGAAGCCTCAAAAGCACTAAATTTTTGTAGTGATTTTTCCCCAACCACAATTACCATATTCAAAAATCAATTAAGTGAATTTGTTACAGACTTTAATAAGCTTAATATGAGTAGTGAAGCTCGCGGTACGGCTGAATTTAGCGCGTTAATGGGTAAAGTGAAATACCTAAACGATCTATCTGACTTGATGAAAAAGGATGCTGTTAAAGCTGTAGGTGCCATATCAGCTCTACAAAACGAACCTTCAGATGACCCCTTGTTGGTAAAGGTTTTCTCTCAAGAGATTAAGAAGTTACAAAACATTACTCAAAAAATAGAAAGTTATTTGTCTGAGTACTTTGTTCAAAGGGTTGTTGTTGTTAGCTTGAATATGAAAAAGTTAATGGCAAAAATCAAAGAGTCTGAATTAGAAATTAATGAGATCAATGAAAGTGTTAACAACGCAAATATTCAATTAAAAACCTTGTATAAAAGCAAAGGTATATTTGTAAAAACACGTTCAAATGCTGGGCATGAAGCTAAAACCGATGAGCTAGTTAAAAAAATTAATATGCTTTTAGATAGAAAGCGCTTTATTGAAATACCCATTTCCGAAGTTGATTTAATTAGTTGGTTAGACTCATTTGTAGATGCCTCAATTAATTCAGACAATATCGACAAGGAAGATGTTAAAACTAAATATAAATCTATAAGAATGATGCTGTTTCAACTATTGCAAAAGTATTGCATACAGCTTGAAAACTCTGCACGTGATGTTGCTCAGAACCCATTCTCACAAAATGACCCTGAAATGACAATCAAGTTTTTATTAAAGTCTGAAGAATTTATTCTTCACTATTTCAAGAAGAAAAAAGTTGAAACAATGTCGTGGCTAGGACAGATGGCTGAATCAAAAGTTGACTTGATTGACAAATTAGAAAAGGATTTACTAAAAGAGCTAAAGAATAATAAGTTCCTAAATCAGTAATTTCACCTAGAAGGTTATAAATGTTTGACTCAACTGATCAATATGAAACTGGACTTGTACTTAGTAACAAGCAGTTAAAAGAACTAATACAGTCTTCTAAGCCTGAAAAAATTGAAGATCTTCCGATTGAGGTCTTTCCTCGTTATATTTCAGCTGAAATGATTGCAGCAGCCCCTGAGTCACATAAAGACGTACTGAATAGAATTGCTTTTGATATTGGTATACGCAATGTAAATCAACGTTTAACTTTGGAAAAGAAGTATGGTGACGAAGTTGCCTCTGCTTTATTTTACTTTTCTGATCATGGTGATAAAAGCGAATATAAAAGCTTTAAACGTAAATTAAAAAAACTAATTGTTTTATACAAGACGTGGAGTAGCTCAAAAGACCAAGTTGTTTGGTTGTCTATTCTTCCTCATATACAGTTGCTTAACTCTGATGTTGAAGGTTTATATAGTGAAGTTAAAGCTTTAACAAATGCAAAGTCTATTCTGCATGATAATTTAGTATCTGCAGAGCTAGAAGATAAAATGCAATTTCAAGTTGAAATGGAAAATCTACTGACTCATTACGAGCGTTGTGATGACTTGTTAGGTAAGTATTTCCATTTGCGTCTTATGATTATTGGAAAGGATATGCACGGCCTTTCTTTAAAGCTTAAGAGTACGTCTAAAGAAGCAAAATCAATCCAAGCCCAAATTAATAAACATCACGAAGAACTCATTGAGATGAGTCAGTCTACGTTCTTACCTTTTTTGTCTAAAAGAGCAAATACCGACATGAAAGCGAAAGTAACGGAAAAAATTAATATATTGGTTGAGGACAAGAATGCCTTGGAAGTGCCGATTAGCGAAACTGATTTAATTCATTGGTTAGATGCTGTAGCTGATGCTGCGATTACAAGCAGTGATAAAAGTCAGGTGAAACTTTTGCTTAATAAGATTCGTATGCTTTTATTTCATCTGCTTCAAAAGTTTTGTGAACAACAAGAGGCTGCTGCTGTTGATGTTGCTCAAAACCCATTTAATCATAGTTCTCCAGAAAATATGATTAAGTACTTAATTAAGTCAGAAGAGTTTATTCTTAATTACTTTCAAGAAAAGAAACAAGATACTGCGGCTTGGTTTGGCGACTTGGCAGGAACAAAAGTTGATATGTTGAATGATTTAGAAAAATCGCTTTTTAAAGAACTAAAGCGTAGTAAGAAGTTTTTAAAAAAATAGTACTAAAAATCTAATATAGTTATCGAGCAGTTATCTTTGTAAGCCTTCTCAGGCTCCATCATTTTCTGTAAGCGTGATGATAATCTACCTATTGCAGTTTTGTGTGTGCAGTTAGTTACCAGGGGTTGAAGTTCATCTGCGTTAAGGTGGTTTGCAATACCGTCAGAAAAGTTGATAGCTCGCCAGCCTTTCTTTACTGTTACTTTGCTGTGGGTTAATACGCCAAAAGACGTCCAGCCGTTTTTCCTATGCTTTAAAGTAATACTTTCGCTCATTATGGCGTTAATAACTTTATGGCCAATGGCTTCATCAACAGACTCATACTGCAAGTCATAATTTTCATCAAATATTAAAACACGTACATCGCCAGCTTGCCCAATGTTGATTTCATATTCATCATCAATGAAGTCAATCTGAAGACTCATTAAACAAACACCGCCAGGCCCAATTTTTTGCACGTCATATTGCTTTTGTGTGTATGAAGTGGCTAGGTCTATACTGCCTGGAAATTTAACAATAGAGTCACTAATTATTCTACGCGCGGTTGCTCCGTTGCCGTAGCTGCCCATGCCGTCTATAACAACAACTTGGTCGCTATCAGGTAATATTACAATGCCATCTTCGTTGGCTTTTCGCCTCACTCCTATGTATGAAGCTGCCGATACGCGTACGCCACAACTTAGCTTAATGCTTACAGCCGTTTCTAAAAGCGTATTTTTTTCTTGGTCAGAAAGTATTAGCTTGCGGCTGCTGTGTTGCTTTTGAGTTTGAATTTCTTTCTTTTTTTGCTTTGAAATGTACTCGTCGCTAATTTCAACTTGCTTGGCTGTATATTTCTCTGCCGAATACTCAATTACAAATAGCTCTTTATCGATTGTTTCGAGCGTAGTTGATTCTGCGTCATTATGCGTTAATTGCTTTGAGCGTTGATAAAGCTCGTGCAGCTCATTTTGGTAATTAAGTAGCTTTGTAATATCGCTATATTTAAGGTTCTCAGAATTATGGTAAATTTTTCTGAGAATATAAAAGTGGCCGTATTGGGACCAAAAGCTGTTTAGGCTATTTTTGCCTGTAATAGGCGCTAAGCCTTTTTGCGCCGTTACCATGTTGTAGATTAAAACGGTTAAAATTTTTAACTGTTCATCATCATGCTCGGAGTAGGCTTTTCTATTTTCAAATTCGGCAGCGTATTCTTTGAAGGTGTCTACATCATCAGGGCTTAATATAGAGCTTTGATCCTTACTTATTAAGAGGCCATAAAAATTAGTGTAACGTTGAAGTAGGTTGTCACGCGCTTTTTTAAAGTCGTCTTCATTGAAACGAGCAAGTAATAGTCCTTGCTTCGTACTGGCTTGGGCTCCAGGTTTACTGGCTTTTTTATCCATTTATATAGGTTATATCTGCGATTAGCATTTTATTTCATGTAGATTAACAGAAATATTTCATTATGTAAGCGAAAACGTTTAAAATAGCGCCATGTCAGGAAATTCATTCGGAAAATTATTTTGTGTTACCAGCTTTGGTGAAAGTCATGGGCCCGCTATTGGATGCGTGGTTGATGGTTGTCCCCCTGGTATGTCATTAACTACAGCAGACTTACAAGTTGATCTTGATCGTCGTAAGCCGGGTACATCACGTCATGTGACCCAGCGTCGCGAAGACGATGAAGTAGAAATATTGTCAGGTGTCTTTGAAGGTAAGACGACAGGTACGCCAATTGGCTTGCTTATTCGTAACAAAGACCAAAAGTCTAAAGATTACGGCAATATTGCTAATCAGGTTCGTCCTGCTCATGCTGATTATACCTATTGGCAAAAGTACGGTATTCGTGATTATCGTGGTGGTGGGCGCTCATCAGCACGTGAAACGGCTGTTCGAGTGGCAGCTGGCGCTATCGCTAAGAAATACTTAGCTGAGCGTTACGGTGTAAATATTTACGGTTACTTAGCTCAGTTAGGTGAAATACCGCTTGAGTGTAAAGACCCTTCAATTGTTAACGATAACCCTTTCTTCTGTGGTGACGAAAGTAAACTAGCAGAATGTGAAAACTATATGGATGCCTTGCGTAAAGAAGGTAATTCAATTGGTGCTCGTATTAATGTTGTTGCTGAAAACTTACCTGTAGGTTGGGGTGAGCCGGTATTTGATCGTTTAGATGCTGATATTGCACATGCAATCATGAGTATTAATGCGGTTAAGGGTGTTGAGATAGGTGCAGGTTTTGCATCTGTGAGTCAAAAAGGCACTGAGCATAGAGATGAGATGGTTAAAGAAGGCTTCACATCTAATCATGCTGGTGGCATTTTGGGTGGTATCTCATCAGGTCAAAATATTGAAGTAAGTTTAGCCATTAAGCCTACCTCAAGTTTACGTTTACCAGGTAAGTCTTTAGATCGTGATGGGGCTGAAGTTGAAGTAGTTACTAAAGGTCGTCATGACCCTTGTGTAGGTATTAGAGCAACGCCAATTGCTGAAGCGATGCTGGCGCTTACACTTATGGATCATATGCTACGTCATCGTGCGCAAAATGCTGACGTTG
>CAYZLE010000106.1:0-5312 GCA_964479305.1 uncultured Gammaproteobacteria bacterium
GAAGATATGGAAGATGCTTTTGATGTTTGCGAAACATTAAATATCCCCCTGCATACAGTAAACTTTGCCAAAGAATACTGGGATAGAGTATTCCAGTACTTTTTAGAAGAATACAGGGCCGGACGCACACCCAACCCAGATGTTATGTGCAACAAAGAGATAAAATTTAGCACCTTCCTAAAGTACGCACTAAAACTAGGCGCAGATAAAATTGCTACAGGCCATTATTGCCGTGTTGCCGATGTAGATGGCGAAGCGCAATTACTTAAAGGCTTAGACGGCAAAAAAGACCAAAGTTACTTTTTACACCGTTTGGGGCAAACCGAACTTAAATACAGTCTTTTTCCGCTTGGCGAAATGGAAAAGACGGAAGTACGCGAAAAAGCAACTAAAGCCGGCTTTATCAATCACGAAAAGAAAGATAGCACAGGCATTTGCTTTATTGGTGAACGCCGCTTCCGTGATTTTTTATCTCAATACCTACCTGCTCAAAAAGGCGACATCAAAGACTTAAATGGCAACACCATTGGTGAACACCAAGGCAGCATGTATTATACTGTAGGACAACGACAAGGCTTAGGCATTGGTGGCGTAGCCAACACTCCCGAAGCCCCCTGGTTTGTAGAAAGCACGGATGTGAATACCAATACAGTATATGCCGTTCAAGGCCATGATCATGAAGCTTTGTTCCACCCTAAACTACTTGCATTTGATGCAAGTTGGATTAAAGACGAAGCCCCTAGTTTCCCCTTGCGCTGCATGGCTAAAATTCGTTACCGCCAAGGTGACCAAGCCTGCACCGTCAAACTAACAGACGAAGGTGAGTTGAGCGTAGAGTTCGACGAACCACAACGTGCTATTGCCAGTGGCCAGTCAGTTGTATTTTACCAAGATGATATTTGCTTAGGCGGTGCCATCATTAAGTTGGCATTGGATTAAGGCTAAACCGGATTAAAACTTAAACAATTATGATAAATATTCAAACACAAACTATCGCCTTGAGCAGTCTGTATGAAATAGCTCAAATGATAAAAAAAATTGCATGGCAAGGCCATAATAGCGAAGATGAAATTAGTCCGCTTTTAGCACCATTGTTACGAGTTGAAGAAGAACAAGGCTCAGTGTTAGATATTGTAGGTGGAGTTAAGAGTATCTCTCGCGGCTTACATACATTTCTAACAACGCTAGATGGCAAGAGTGAAATAGATAGAGAAATAAACCGCTATGTATTTTCACTAATATACCTGGCGAAACAGCTGAACAAGAACCCCAACATGCTTACATATGTCTCTAAAGAATTAGATCATGTTAAGGATTTAACTGGCTTTAATAGCCAAGCAGATGCTGAAAACAGCGATCATTATGCTCTAGACGATGAACTTACACTTCGTCAGCTGAGTAACATTTACCAAAGCAGCATTAGTAAATTAGGCCCTAAAATCATGGTAAATGGTAAGCCTGAGTGTCTTTCAGTAGAAAAAAACACGCAAACTATACGCGCCCTACTTTTAAGTGGCATACGATCCGCTATACTATGGCATAGGCATGGTGGCTCAAGATTGAATTTATTTCTTAAAAAGAAAGAGTTTATTCGCAAGGCTAATGAATTATTATCTAACAGGTAATGGAGAGACTTATGTCCACTGCTCTATACAACGTAGTTTTTAATGGCAAAATCGCTGAAGCCACAAGTGCAGCAGCTGTAACAAGCAAGCTTGCCGCTATTTTTAAAATTGGTGAAGACAAAGCCGCTGCAATGATGAGCGGCAAAACTATTTACATTAAAAAAAGTGTAGATGAGGCCACCGCTAAAAAATATCAGGCTGTTCTTGCAAATGCAGGCGCGATTGCTCAACTTGTTGCTGTTAACACTGAAGCGCCGGCATCTACTGCTCCCGCAGCACCTGCAAGCCAGGCGGCTCCTAGTGCTCAGCCACAAAGCAGCCCGGCTCAGCAGGGTCAGCAGGCTCAACAGCCTGTCTCTTCCTCTAAAATACCTTTACCGGGCCATTCAGCTACATCTCCAGTACCTGATAAGGCGGCACCAGGTACATCAGTTGCTAAACCAATACCGCAAAGCTCTTCATTAGACGGCATTTCACTAGCAGCACCAGGCACAGAGCTACTTATTAACAGCACTGAGACTGCAGAACCCGATATTGACCTATCGGGAATTACACTTGCAGAGAACGACAATACGCCCTTAAGTGGTAATAAACCGCAAAAAACACTTGAAATAGACACAAAAGGCTTAAGTTTAGAAAATTAACATTTACAAATTGGTTTTTTTTCTTATAATAATCATATATTTATTAGGAAATATTAAACTAAATTATGAAATACGACGTTATTCTTCACGGCAACATTGATTCGATCAATAATTTTGAGAAGCGAGTTACAAAACTTGCTGAGCTAATTGGCCTTGACGTTAATTTCATTGGGCCTTTCCTAGGCGCTAAAGAGTCATCAGTAAAATCTAACGTTGAATTCCAAGAAGCTCGCACTTTAATGAATGATATTAAAGCGATTGGCTTTAACGCCGAAGTTCGCCCAAGACGCGAGAGAAATAAGGCTGCCGACATTACTGAGTCAAACATTGATAATGATACGAGCATTGATAACGATCAAACAAGCAGCTCTCTATATCAAAACAGAGCTAAGTTTTCTGCTCCAGACGACAAACCCGAAGTTTCATCAAAGTCAAAAAAATCAGCTGGTAAATTTGACAAGATTAAAGATTCTAGTGACCTTGAATTAAAAGATGAAAGCACTGAAAAGTATGACGCCTATAACTGGTCTAAAGACACTGATAGTGACGATATCGTAAAATTTAACGACGACCTAATCGTTAAGAAAGGTCGCTAAAGCGCCATACCAAGTATAAAAATCCGTTTAAGTCCTATAATAAAACGCTGAATTTCTATATAATCCCCCTCATAAATTAATACCTTTATTGGTCTTTTCCCAAGCCAAGTATTTGTGCATCTCTTTCAATAGAGTCATAAAGACCAATTCAATACTTAACCATGAGGATTTACAGTGTTAGAAGCCTATCGCCAACATGTAGAAGAGCGTGCCAAACAAGGTATCGTTGCTAAACCCCTTTCAGCCGAACAAACTGCCGAATTAGTAGAGTTAATAAAAAACCCACCTAAAGGTGAAGAAGATTTTTTACTTGACCTATTTAGCAACAGAGTTCCTGCGGGCGTTGATGATGCAGCATATGTAAAAGCAGGCTTTTTGGCTGCACTTGCAAAAGGCGAAGCGAAATCTCCAATCCTGTCTGATGAACGTGCTGTTCAGTTACTTGGCACAATGCTAGGTGGCTATAACATTCAGCCGATGATTGAGGCACTTGATAATGACAAGCTAGCTGACGAAGCTGTTGAAGGCTTATCAAATACGCTTCTAATGTTTGATGCATTCCATGATGTTAAAGAAAAAGCGGATGCTGGTAATGATTACGCTAAAAAAGTTGTTCAGTCTTGGGCTGACGGCGAGTGGTTTACAAACAAACCTGCTTTAGCTGAAAAAATTACCGTTACGGTATTTAAAGTGCCTGGCGAAACAAATACAGATGATTTATCACCTGCTCCAGACGCTTGGTCTCGTCCAGATATTCCATTACATGCTTTAGCCATGTTAAAAATGCCTCGCGATGGCATTACGCCTGACAAAGAAGGCGAAGTTGGCCCAATTAATCTAATTAACGAATTAGAAGACAAAGGCTTCCCTTTAGCTTATGTTGGTGATGTTGTAGGTACAGGCTCATCGCGTAAGTCTGCAGCTAACTCAGTGCTATGGCACATGGGTGATGACATTCCTCACATTCCTAACAAGCGTGACGGCGGCTTCTGCTTTGGTAATAAAATCGCACCTATCTTCTTCAATACTATGGAAGATGCGGGTGCCCTACCTGTTGAAATGGACGTATCAAAAATGAATATGGGTGACATCATCGACGTATACCCATACGAAGGTAAAGTTACTCCGCATAATTCAGATGAAGTTATTTCAACTTTTGAACTTAAAACAGACGTGCTACTTGATGAAGCACGCGCTGGTGGTCGTATTCCACTAATCATTGGCCGTGGCTTAACTATGCGTGCCCGTGAGGCACTAGGCTTAGAGCCTTCAACTTTATTCCGCTCACCTACTCCTGTTAAAGAAACAGGCAAAGGTTATACGCTAGCGCAGAAGATGGTTGGTAAAGCTTGTGGTATTGAAGGTGTTCGCCCTGATCAATACTGCGAACCAAAAATGACAACTGTAGGTTCTCAGGATACTACTGGCCCGATGACACGTGATGAGCTTAAAGATTTAGCTTGCTTAGGTTTCTCAGCTGACTTAGTTATGCAGTCTTTCTGTCATACAGCAGCTTACCCTAAACCAATCGATGTAAACACTCACCACTCGCTGCCAGACTTTATTAAAAACCGTGGCGGTGTTTCACTTAAAGTGGGTGACGGTGTTATTCACTCTTGGTTAAACCGTATGCTGCTTCCTGATACTGTAGGTACAGGTGGCGATTCTCATACACGTTTCCCATTAGGCATTTCATTCCCAGCAGGTTCTGGTCTAGTAGCCTTTGCTGCTGCAACAGGTGTTATGCCTCTTGATATGCCTGAATCTGTTCGTGTTCGCTTTACAGGTACTATGCAGCCAGGTATCACTTTACGTGACCTTGTAAATGCAATTCCTTATGCAGCTATTCAGAACGGTTCTTTAACAGTCGCTAAGAAAGGCAAGAAAAACATCTTCTCTGGTCGCGTATTAGAAATTGAAGGTTTACCTGACCTTAAAGTTGAACAAGCATTCGAATTATCAGATGCCTCAGCGGAACGCTCAGCGGCCGGTTGTACTATTGCACTTAACAAAGAGCCAATCATTGAGTACATGACATCTAACATCACTATGTTGAAGTGGATGCTTGCAAACAACTATGGCGACGAGCGCACAATTGCACGTCGTATTGAATCAATGGAAGCTTGGTTAGAAAATCCTGAGCTTATGGAAGCTGATGCTGATGCCGAATACTTCGAAACAATCGACATCAACATGGACGAAATTAAAGAGCCGCTACTAGCCTGCCCGAATGATCCTGATGACATCAAGCCGCTTTCAGAAGTTGCTGGCGTGGGTATTGATGAAGTATTTATTGGTTCATGTATGACAAACATTGGTCACTTCCGTGCAGCGGGTAAGCTATTTGAAAAAATTGGCAAACCCACTCCAGCACGTACATGGATTGTGCCACCAACAAAAATGGATGCTGCTCAACTAACGGCTGAAGGTTACTACAGCATCTTTGG
>CAYZLE010000107.1:0-5307 GCA_964479305.1 uncultured Gammaproteobacteria bacterium
CTTTAATTACTGATGAATTTGTATTAAGTGACACAGAAGCCGAGCCTGCTAATGTAAATGAAAACGATACAGGCTTCATTCAATTCTCATCTGGTTCAACACGCGACCCTAAAGGTGTGGTGTTAACACATAAAAACCTACTAACGACCAATATTGATATTGGTAATCGCTTAGCGTTCACGCCAGAAGATACTAGCTTAAGCTGGATGCCTTTAACGCATGATTTAGGCCTAATTGGATTTCATTTAAACATGCTTGTATTTGGCATGAACCAAGTGCTTATGCCTACTGACTTATTTAGCCGCAGACCTATTGCTTGGCTGCAAAAAGCATCAGAATTTAAGGCAAGTATTCTAACCTCGCCTAACTTTGGTTTTAAACACGCGCTAAAGCTATACGACCATAAAGAGAACGCTCTTGAGGGCGCTGACTTATCAGCGGTTCGCGTAATCGTTAACGGCGCAGAGCCTATTTCTATTCCTTTGTGTGATGAGTTTTTAGAGAAAATGTCTACCTATGGTATGCCGAAAAGCGCCATTATCCCTGCTTATGGCTTAGCTGAGGCTTCGCTATATGTGTCTGCATCGGCTCCGGGTGAGGTTTTTAGCTCAATACACGTGAATAGAGACAAGCTTGTTATTGGCGATACCGTTACGGTTTGCGACGAAGCTAACGATAGCACGGTAAGTTTTGCTGTTGAGGGCTACCCAGTTGAGCGTTGCGAAGTGCTTATTGCGGACCTAGATGGTGAGAACCTTGGTAAAAATAAAATTGGTGAAGTGCTGATTAAAGGCCCTAACGTTACAGGTGGTTACTACAACGAGCCAGCTGAAAATGAAAAGCTATTTGCTAAAAATGGCTTCCTTAAAACAGGTGATTTAGGTTTCTTGCACGAGGGTAGAGTGGTTATCACTGGCCGCTTAAAAGATATTATAATCGTAGCGGGGCAGAATTATTATCCGCACGATATTGAGACTATGGTTTTAGAGCTTCCAGAAATGGAGCTGGGTAAAGTTGTGGTTTGTGGTGCTAGACAGAACAACGCTAGTGAAGATGACATCTTAGTGTGTATCCTCGATCGAGGCGATATTGATAATTTCAAGGAAACTGCACAGACGGTTAAGTCCCATATCAACCAATTTTCAGGTATCGATGTAACACATGTCTTGCCTGTGCCGCGTATTCCTAAGACCACTAGTGGTAAAATTCAGCGTCGTTTCTTTGCTGAGCAGTACCTTGCTGGTGAATTTAACGATGTAATATCTAAGCTTGGCTTTAATGTTGATTCTAGCTATGAAGTAGAGGTAAAAAGTAATATATATCAAGAATTTATCGCAAACTCTTGTCAAAATACATTAGATGGAAAATCGCTTGGTTTAGACGATAATTTCTTCGATGTAGGCGTCACATCACTTGAAATGGCACAAATACACGAGAGTATTGAAGACAAATATCCGGGGTCTGTAGATATTATGGATATCTTTGACCACCCATCTATTAAAGAGCTTGCTACATTCCTTGAATCCAAGGTCTCGTAATCAACTGCTACTACATTCATATTGTTATTTAATATATAAGCTGCTATTTTTAATTGATGCTTAAAACAGGCTTTTATACTCTATTAACAATACTAACGCTAAGCGTATCAATAAATACATACGCTAACAGCATTGCTGCAGAAGCGGTTCTGGGCAAAATTGTTGTGTTAAAAATTAATGGTGTTCGTCAACAGTTTCGGGTGGGTGAAACGCATCGTGGCGTTAAAGTTATCTCGGCCAGTAACGCCTACGTAACCGTATTATCAGACCAACAAAAGCGTCGCCTTAAAGTTGGTGCTGCAAGCATCACAACTAACTATTCTCCAAGCATAAAATCTGAAAGCATTCGCCGTAATCGTGATGGCATGTATGTAACTACAGGTGCAATTAACAAAGGTGCAGCTACATTTCTAGTTGATACTGGCGCATCAGCAGTTGCCATGTCTCCTCATCATGCGAAGTCTTTGGGTATTGATTACAAGCGAGATGGCAGACGTACGCAAACTAGTACCGCCAATGGTGTCGCACCTGGCTACTTAATTACCTTGGCCTCTGTATCAGTGGGCTCTATAAAACAAAACAATGTTGAAGCGGTTGTTATTGAAGGCGCAGGGCTTTCTACGATACTGCTGGGTATGTCTTTTTTAAACCGCGTTGAAGTGGCTAACAAAAATGGTGTGATGACCTTAACTAGCCCATAAACATTCAAGTCAAAACAATAGCTATAAGTAGGATTTAATGTTGAAAAATAAAACTGTTCTTATTACGGGTGCTTCTTCTGGCTTTGGTAAAGCAATGGCTTATCGCTTTGCGAAAGAGGGTTGTAGACTTATATTACTTGCGCGTCGTTTGGACCGCTTAGAAGCTTTACAAAAAGAACTGAGCAACAATGATGTGCATATTGCTCAGCTAGATATTTGTGATTCTAAGGCGATTAAAAGCTTTGTAAAAAGCATTCCTAAAAGCTTCGAAGATATTGACTTGCTTATTAATAATGCGGGTTTGGCTTTGGGTTTGTCTACAGCCGATGAAGCTGAGCTTGAGCAATGGGAAACAATGATTGAGACCAATATTAAAGGTCTTATTACTATGACGCGCTGTATTGTGCCGAATATGGTTAAGAATAAATCGGGTCATGTTATTAACATAGGTTCAACAGCGGGCTCGTGGCCTTACCCGGGTGGTAATGTGTACGGCGCGAGTAAAGCTTTTGTAAGGCAGTTTTCTTTAAATTTGCGCGCTGATTTAGCGCCTAAAGGTATTCGCGTAACGAATATAGAACCGGGTTTGTCTGAAACAGAGTTTTCCTTAGTGCGCTTTAGTGGCGAGCAAGACAAAGCCGATAAAATATACGAAGGTTGCGATGCACTTCAAGCTGAAGATATTGCTGAGTCAGTTTACTGGGCAGCTTCGCAGCCATCTCATGTGAACATTAATACTTTAGAGCTTATGCCAAGTTGCCAATCTTGGGCGGCGTTGAATGTTAAGCGAGACACTAAATAACAAAGCTAAGTTTATTTTAAATTTCTTAAAAACTCACACAACTTAATTAACGGTAGCCCTAATAAACTATTAGGGTCTTCGCCTTCAAGCTTAGTAAACAAACTGATACCTAAACTTTCCATTTTAAAACTGCCAGCGCAATAAAAGGGCTCATCAGCATCAACATAAGCTTCAATTTCCTGCAAGCTAAGCTGTCTAAAGCTAGCGTCATACCTTGTTAGTTCTAGCTGGTGTTTATTTGTATCGCTGTCTAACAAGCAAATGCTGGTATAAAAGCGCAGGGTTTTACCAGATGAAGCGCTAAGCTGCTTAATGGCTGTTTCACGATTTAGCGGTTTGCCAATAATTTGGCCGTTGCAGACGGCTACTTGGTCCGAGCCAATGATTAAGTGAGCAGGGTGGTCGCGGGCTACAGCCTGCGCTTTACTTAGGGCTAGGCGTAAAGTGAGTTCTTCAGCGGACTCGCTTGCAAGCGCTGTTTCATCAATATCGGGCGCTATGGCCTTAAATTCAATTTGAAGCTGCTCAAGGCACTTTCTTCTGGCTTTAGAGCTAGACGCTAAGATAAGAGGTTTGGGGCTGGTGATCACGGTTTTGCCTGTTAAAATGAGTTGAATTAGCTAAAAAAGTAGTAAAAACCGATAAATATGAAAATAAATGCTAAAAAGACCTTATTTTTCATATCTTTACTTTGACAGTAAGAAGCTCTGTCCATACAATACACGCCTTTTCGACCTTGTCAAAAAAAACATGGCTTTTGAAGCGCTTTTAGATACTAAAAAAATTGAATCTACACCTTGGTATGTGAAAGAGCAGACTGATGAGAGTAAATTCACCAGACTGGCAGAAGTGTCAGAAAGTGGCCGCTCAACAGTAGAGTTAGATGTAAACTTGTACCGCGATGCGGAGCAGGTTGTGCAGATAGAAGGTTCGGCGTCGGCAACATTGACATTAATTTGTCAAAAATGCCTTGAGCAGTATGAAGCAGAAATAGATTTAGAGCTTAAAGACGCTTTTAAAATTAAGTCACAGTACAGCAAAAAGCAGGACTATGGCTACAGTAGTGAAGAAGCAGAAAAAGACGACGATGATAATTATTTTGATTCGGAAGGCCATTTTCGCTTACTTGACTACATAGAAGACGAAATTTTATTGGCTGTGCCGGTTTTTCCAGCGCATCCAAATGAAGAAGACTGCGATCACACAATGATCGAACGTTTAAAAGAAAAACATGAAGCAGAAGGTGAAGTTGATAATCCTTTTGCAGTATTAAAGAATTTAAAATAATTTTTTTGGAGAATTATTATGGCTGTACAGCAAAACCGTAAAACACCTTCACGCCGTGGCATGCGTCGTTCACACGACTCACTATCTGGTCCTACACTTTCAATCGATAGCGAATCAGGTGAAACTCACCGTCGTCATCACGTTTCAGCAGACGGCTTCTACAAAGGCCGCCAAGTTGTTGAAGCTAAAGTTGAAGTAGAAGAAGACGAAGAGTAAAGCTACTTTTACATCGTTTAAATTGATTAAAGTGCTAAATTAAAGCAACAGCTTTAAACAATAATAAATATGCAAACTAATCAAATAGTAATTTCAGTAGATGCAATGAGCGGCGATCATGGCGTAACAGCCACCGTTCCTGCATCTGTTGATATGCTAAAAGAAAACGCTAAAGTTAAGTTGATTTTGGTTGGTCTTGAAGACCAAATTAACGAACAACTGCAAAAGTCTTGTCCTAAAGACTTAATGAGTCGTATTAGCGTTCACCATGCTAGCGAAATTGTCGAAATGACAGATTTGCCTGCCATGGCTATGCGTAATAAAAAAGATTCTTCAATGCGTGTAGCCATTAACCTTGTAAAAGAAGGTCAAGCCCAAGCAGCAGTGAGCGCAGGCAATACTGGCGCATTAATGGCGACAGCACGTTTTGTATTAAAAATGATTCCCGGTATAGATCGCCCAGCGATTTGTAGCACTATGCCTGCTGCCCAAGGTCATACTCATATGATGGACTTAGGCGCCAACATAGATAGCAGTGCAGAGCACCTTGTGCAGTTTGCGCAAATGGGCTCAGTACTATGCCAAGCAATTGATGGTTCAGCATCGCCTAGAATTGGTTTGTTAAACATTGGCGAAGAAGACATTAAAGGCAACGAGCAGGTTAAAGAAGCAGGGCAGTTATTAAGTGAGTCTTCACTTAACTATGTTGGCTTTGTTGAAGGTAATGATATTTTTGGCAATGCTGCCGATGTTGTTATCTGTG
>CAYZLE010000108.1:0-5294 GCA_964479305.1 uncultured Gammaproteobacteria bacterium
GTAAACTGCCTTGTAACTTGCTTAAAATCAAAGTACTTAACCTTTAAGGTCACTGTTTTTGCCACAACACTTTTAGCCGATAAAATTTCATAAGTGCGCTTTAACAAAACCCTTAATTCTTTTTTAATACTATCTAGCTCTAACAAGTCCTCATTATAAGTTCGTTCTTGCCCAATCGACTTTCGTGTTCGTGAAGTATTCACTTTTCGGTGATCTATACCCTGAGATAAGTTGTAGTAATAATCACCCTGCTTGCCGAAGTGATGCCGCAACAAATCTAGACCCATTTTTTCGATATCACCAATTGTGTGAATACCTAGCCCATTCAATTTCTTTGCCGTTACTTTTCCAACGCCAAATAATTTTTTAACTTGTAAAGGCTGAATAATACTAATAGCTTCATCGGGTTTAATAACAAACAAACCATTTGGCTTATCCATATCAGAAGCCAATTTGGCTAGAAATTTATTGTAAGAAACACCCGCTGATGCAATTAAATTAAGCTCTTTATAAATATCATGTTTAATCGCTTGTGCTATAAGTGTTGCCGAACCTTTTAATAGTGAACTATCAGAAACATCTAAATAAGCCTCATCTAAAGATAGCGGCTCAATAAGATTGGTATAACGATTAAATATTTCATGAATAGATAAGGAAATTTCTTTATATCGAGCAATACGCGGCTTAACAAAAACCAAATTCCTACAACGCTGCTGCGCTTGAAAAGACGACATGGCAGAACGTACACCAAACTCACGAGCCTCATAACTAGCCGCTGCTACCACGCCACGTTTATCAGGCGAACCACCCACAGCAACCGGCAAACCTTTAAGTTCAGGGTTATCAAGCTGTTCTACCGATGCAAAAAAAGCATCCATATCAATATGTATAATTTTTTTGACCTGCTTAAACTGGTTAAACTGATTGAACTTGGCACTCACAAAGTGGTCTCTTTAAGTATACTCAATTAAGGTTTTATTATGATTCATAAACAACTTATTCGTTTACTTGCTCTTTTTACAATAGCAATTTTACCACTGTCTCATGCAAACGCCATTACAAAACAGTGGTCTAGCAACGTGCCTTCTAGCCAAACAGTGCTTGATCATAGCCCTTGGGATAAACTGCTTAAAACGTATATTGATACCCAACGCGACAACAAGTTTGCCTACCACTCTGTTAGCGCTACAGATAAGGCCTCGCTTAAACAGTACTTATCGCAGCTTGAAAGCATTAACCCCTTGAAACTGAATCAAGATGAGCAATATGCCTATTGGGTTAACTTATATAATGCTAAAACCATTGATATAGTACTAGATCACTACCCTGTTAGCTCAATTCGTAAAATTTCTTTAGGTGCCAATATATTTTCTAAAGGCCCATGGAAAGCTAAAGTCATCAGCATTAACAATAAAAAGTTAAGTCTTGATGATATTGAGCATAAAATTCTACGCCCAATATGGAAAGACCCGCGCACACACTATGCCGTTAATTGCGCTTCTGTCGGCTGCCCTAATCTTGCAAATACTGCCTATACCTCAACGAATAAAGAACAACTACTAAACACTGGCGCTAGCAAGTTCATTAATAGTAAAAAAGGCGTAGAAGTAAAAGGCAGCACTCTATACCTATCTAAAATTTACTCTTGGTTTAAAGCCGATTTCGGTGAAAGCAAAGAGAACATCTTAAAGCATCTATCTAAGTACGCTGAGGGCTCAAAAGTACAAGCTCTGAATAACAAAGATGCAAGTGTAAAGTATCGTTACAACTGGTCTTTAAATGGCACAAAGTAAATCCATTCACTATATAATTCCTCAAAATTTCTACACTAAAAAGGATATAGACCATGATTAAAAAAATTCTAACAGTTGGCATAGCTTCAATCGTTTTATCAACTGCTCAAGCGGGCGAGTTTAAAGGCGAAGGTGGCTTAGGCTTAACTATGACTGGCGGTAACAGCGACACTCAAAACATCAACGGTAGCCTAGCTGCTAAGTATGTTACTGGTAAATTTACAAACAACTTTAGCTTAACCACAAACCAATCTGAGTCTACAGACGCAGCTGGCGTTACAACTGAAACTGCTGACAGCCTTAAGTATGGCTACAAGCTAGACTATGCATTAGATGATAAAAGCTATCTTTGGGGCAGCTACACAAATGACTCTAACGAATTTGCAGGCTACGATACACAAACTGCAATGACAGCGGGTTATGGCCGCACATTCATTAAGAATGATAAAACTTTATTCACTGGTGAAATTGGTCTAGGTACTAAAGATACAGAGTTTAATGGCTCTTCATCAGATGAGTCTATCACTCACCTAGCACTAAACTACGAAAACAAGTTAAGCGAAACTACACAGTTTATTCAAAAAGTTCTTTTCCAAATTGGCGATGACAATGACTACACTGAAAGCTTCTCAGCTATTAAAGTGGCTATGGATAAGAAATTAGCTCTTCAATTTAGCTACTTACTTAAGAAGAACTCTGACATCGTAGGCGCAAACGGCGATGACACAGATACAACTACAGCAGTTACAGTTGTTTACGGCTTCTAAGCTTTAAATAACAGTTATACAAAAAGGGTGCTTTTAAGCACCCTTTTTCTTACCCTTGAATAAGCCAGCCTTATTACCAAATCACATATTTGTATAAGCTTTTATTCTTTTTAGTTTTAAGAAGATATTGGTAGTATACGCTCCAAATTTATACTAACGCTTACATTTTGCAACAAAGCACCCCTATAAGCCTTTGTTTTATAAACTTATATTTGCAAACCAAAGCGTTACACACATACTCAAACAGAGGATTACATGTCAGGTCTAGTAAAACCCCACGGTGGTGGTAATTTAAAACCATTACTATTATCAGGTGACGCTCTTGAAGAAGCGCGCGCTAAAGCTCAATCATTACCTAAAATTTTACTTAGCTCACGCGAAGTGGGTGACCTAATCATGCTTGGCACAGGTGGTTTTACACCGCTTGAAGGCTTTATGAATAAGAATGACTGGCATAGTGTTTGTCATAGAATGACACTAGCAAATGGTGTGTTCTGGCCTATTCCAATCACTCTTTCTACATCAAAAGCTAAAGCTGACTTGTTAAAGTCTGGTCAAGAAGTTGCTCTGCATGATGCAGCTAACGATGAACTGATGGGTATTTTAAAGTTAGAAGAAAAATACACTATCGACAAGAAAGAAGAGTGCTTAGAAATTTTCCGTACCTGCGACGAAGTTCACCCTGGCGTAAAAATGGTAATGGAGCAAGGCGAAATTAACTTATCGGGTTCAGTACAAGTTATCTCTCAAGGTCACTTCCCTGAAACTTATGGTGATCAGTACATGACACCAGCTGAGACTCGCGCTGCATTTAAAGAACGCGGTTGGACTAAAGTGACTGCTTTCCAAACACGCAATCCTTTACACCGCTCTCATGAATATCTTGTGAAATGTGCGATCGAAATTAGTGACGGCGTACTTGTTCACTCTTTATTAGGTAACTTAAAGCCAGGTGATATTCCTGCCGAAGTACGAAGCAATGCGATTAGTACCCTTATTGATAAGTACTTTGTAGATAACACGGTTATTCAAGCCGGCTATCCGCTAGATATGCGTTATGCAGGCCCACGTGAAGCACTGCTTCATGCTGTATTCCGTCAAAACTACGGTTGTGCTTACCTTATTGTTGGTCGCGACCACGCTGGTGTTGGCGATTACTATGGTGCTTTCGATGCTCACGATATTTTCGACAGCATTCCTGACGATGCTCTAGAAATTAAAGCTATGAAGTTTGATTGGACTTTCTACTGTAAGAAATGTGGTGGCATGGCTTCAATGAAAACTTGCCCGCACGATGCTGAAGATCGCCTATTACTATCTGGTTCAAAATTGCGTAAACTACTATCTGAAGATCAGCCAGTACCTGAAAACTTCAGCCGCCCTGAAGTACTGGCCATATTAAGCCAATACTATCAAAGCATAGAGCAAGAAGACCGCGTTGAAGTTAAACTGACAGGCCATTCTGCTCAATAAAATAACAACACATTTAGGCAAGATATTATATGTATACCTATAACCCAGTTGATCAACAAATTGTTGATCAACGTGTAGAACAATACCGTGACCAAACAGCACGCTTTTTAGACGGCAAGCTAGGTGAAGACGAGTTTCGTACCTTACGACTAATGAATGGTCTGTACGTACAAACGCACGCACCTATGTTACGTGTAGCTATTCCATACGGCCTGCTTTCAAGCAAACAAGTTAAAATGTTTGCTCACATTGCACGAAAATATGACAAAGACTACGCTCACTTTACAACACGCCAAAATATTCAGTACAACTGGCCTAAGCTAGAGAGAGTACCGGATATTTTAGCTGACCTTGCAACAGTTCAAATGCACGCTATTCAAACCAGTGGTAACTGTATTCGTAATACAACCTCTGATGAATTAGCAGGCGTTGCAGTCGATGAAATTGAAGATCCTCGTCCTTACTGTGAAATCATTCGTCAGTGGTCTACATTCCACCCTGAGTTTGCCTACCTACCGCGTAAATTTAAAATTGCTGTTACTGGCGCTGATAAATTTAAAGGCACTGATCGTGCTGCCATTAAAGTACACGACATTGGCCTGCAAATAGTTAAAGGCGAAAATGGCGAGATTGGCTTTGAAGTTCTTGTAGGTGGTGGCTTAGGCCGTACACCTGTTATTGGTAAAACTATTCGCGAATATTTGCCTAAGGAAGATTTACTTTCTTACTTAGAAGCTATTGTTCGTGTCTACAACCAACAAGGCCGCCGAGACAACAAGTATAAAGCGCGTATTAAAATTTTAGTGAATGCCTTAGGCACAGAAAAATTTGCTGCTTTAGTTGAAGAAGAATGGAATCAAATTAAAGATAGCAGCCTGCGTGTTACTCAAGAAAAAATTGACGAAATGAAAGGTCATTTTTCGGCACCTGACTACGATACTTCTGCTGCTGAGTTTAACGAGCTTAAAACTTTGCTTTCTGAAAACAAAGACTTTGCCGCTTGGTATAAATTTAATACTCGTGAGCACAAAGTTAATGGCTACCGAGCTGTAATCGTATCCTTAAAAGCACCGGGTGTTGCACCAGGTGATATTACTGATGCTCAACTCGATGCAGTTGCAGACTTATCTGACGAATTTAGCTTTGGCGAATTGCGCGTAATGCACAACCAAAACTTAGTACTTGCAGACGTACAAAACAAAGACTTATTAGCCTTATGGAAAAAGCTAGATGCGCTTAACTTATCGTGGGCCAACATTGG
>CAYZLE010000109.1:0-5245 GCA_964479305.1 uncultured Gammaproteobacteria bacterium
CTTATCCACTCAGCTAGTGAGGCATCATCCTCGACTAGCATAATATGTTTTCGTGATATTTCTGACATTAGAATAAGCGCCAAGAGCGCTGCTGTGGTTTTCTTGTTTTATATACCCACGATACGCTGATGGTTGTTTCTGCAAGCGCCCGGTTGTTATCGTCGTAAAGTTTAACCTTAATGTTTTCAGGCGACTCAAATACAAATTTATAGCTGCCTTTATCGCTATTTTTCCAGCATTGCAGTGGTTTTTTGTCTTTTTGTTTGTGTAGGCAATAGTTGGCGACTTTGTTGGTTTGCCAATTAAGTAAGACTTTTTGGTAGCAAACTTGCCCTTGCCGTAAGCCGATGCAGCGTTGTGGCTTTGCATATACGTTTGCGTTTATTGCACTGTCTGTCCTAAGCACTGATTGGGCCTCTGCCTGCACTTGTCCTTGGGTTTCTGCTTGAGCGAGGGGTATAAGTGTTAGCAGGCTAAGGATAAAAAGTAAGGGTAGCTTAAAAAACATAGCGAAAGCTCAAACTTGCTATTTCAATATTATCGTCGGTGACTAATGGGCTGTCGGTCGCTGCATCAGCAAGTTTGTACCTTAAATAGTCAGCATGCATAATCCATTTTTCATTGAGTGGATATATGCTGCCAAATTTAACTGAATAGCCTAAACCTGAGGCAGCTTGGTATTCGCTAAAATTGGCGTTAGCTTCATCTGCATCCACGCCCAAATAATAGTCAACTACATCGCTTGAGTTATAGTGAAGGCCAAGTGCCGAATAAAAATTCCAGTTTCTATATTGCCAATTAGACGCAAAAATACCATTAACGATAGTGCCATCATGAGTGTCGCTAATGTCTTTAAGCGCTTCAAGCTGTAAAATTTTATTGTTGAAATACCGCATCACTCGTACGCCCGCAGTGAAGTCGAAATTTCTATCGCGTAAACCGTCAAGTTTGCTGTCGTTGTCTGAGGTAATTTGAAAATTTTGTTGCGAGCCAATAATATCTATTGACCAATCTTCAGTACTTAGTGCCTTATATCCAGCTGCCAACCCGCCGTAACTATCTGAAAAGGCTTCGATAAAAAATCCATTTTTTTGATAATGTGCGTTTAAGTGTACCAATAAGCCTGAACTTTCTTCATCTTCTTCTGTTGCACCGATAATAGGTATATCGTAAGCAATTAAGCCTGGGCCAAGTTCTAATAAAAAGCCATCTTCGTTATTATTATTGTTGTTGGTGTTTTTAATTTCATAGCCGATGTCTGCGGCAAAACAGTTTACAGCAATGCTTAAAATAATGACCGCTGTTAGGGTAATAGTGTTTTTCATCAGCATAGTTTCGTTAATAGTCAACCTTTATATACTATAGCGCTTAATGTGTAACAAAGTGTAACAAGATGTAACGGTGCACTGTTGGAAAGTAGTTTTTTTTACACCTAAAATCCTCAATAAGTTCATAGCAACTCCTGTTTGCAGTGACGTAAAGATTAATTAAAAACATAGGTGAAAGAAATGAAAAATATATTTACTGTTATATTGGTTGGCCTTTTGGCTTCGGCGTGCGCAACACAAAGCTTTACGCTGCAAGAAGGGGCAACTGAACTACCACAAAAAGAGGAAATGCAGTCTTTTTATGTTAGTGGTGTAGGTCAAGAAAAAAGTGTAAATGCTTCTGAAGTGTGTGGTGGTGCTGACAAGGTTGCAAAGGTGGAGTCGCATCTTAAGTTTTATGACGGTTTTCTGAGTGCGATTACATACGGTATTTACACACCGAGAACAGCTAAAGTCTACTGTGTTAAATGATTGTATTGACCGCCTAGTCTAAATAATAAGGCTCACAGAGTAGAGTGTTTGTGTCATTATTAGAGTTTATGTTCTGAAAATCAAAGTGGAATTAATTGGCCGAGTTATGAAGAGAATAATACTTATCAGTTTGTCTGCATTTTCATCTCTATTTTTTTCTGGAACTGTACTTGCTGAGGAGCCGCTCAAAGTCATAGTAAGTGACGGCGCTGAATCAGGTGAGGGTGGTGCTAATGGACTGCCGCCTAAGAAAATCTACAAAATAGAACACCCAACTCAAACTAATGTTAAAACACGAAAATTACTAAAAGTGGCTGGCGCTCAGGGTGATCCCTTGGCGGCAGCATTTAGTTTGCCGGGTGTGCTTATTAGTGAAGACGGAGAGCCCGCTGTACGGGGATCTTCGCCAGAAGATAATAACTACATGGTCGATTTTCTACCTGCGGGTAATGTTTATCACGCTTTTGGTTTCAGTATTTTCAATAAAGACTTATTGGCTGACTTTACTCTGATACCCGCTGCTGCACCGGCTGAATACAACTATGCTACTGGTGCTGTATTTGATATTACAACGCGTGATCCCCGCCCTCAAGAGTGGGAGTATGTTGTTGATACATCTTTTCTATTGTTAGGCATTAAGGCCGAAGGTGAAATTAAACCGGGTCATAATGCTTATTTTTCATACCGTAAAAGTTTACTGGATCTATTTATAGAAGATGGTGAAAGAGACGAAGAAGAAGATACGGTCATAGCTCAAGTGCCTGTTCTTACCGATTACCAAGGTAAATATACTTGGGATATCGACAACAACAATAAATTTACTTTTGCCGTGCTGGGCTCAGGGGATGACTTTGCGGTTGATATCGGTGAAAACTCCACTGAGGCTTTATTGGACCCAGACATAGTGGGCAGAGTATCTTTAGATAACAGCTTTAACAGACAATCTTTCACTTGGGATAGCGTACTAGAAAGCAACGCTACACTTAAAACGGCTCTAGGTTTCTATCAAGACGAGTTTGACTTGAGCTTAGGTAGTGGCCAGTTTTTGGCTTTAAGTTCTGATGATGTTATTTTACGCAGTAAGTATGGCTTCGATGTTAATGATGCGCACCGTGTTAGCTTGGGTGGCGCTATAGGCAGGAACACGACCAACTTCGACTACGATATAAAAATAGAACCTTGCACAGACTTCGATCCAAATTGCATGCCTAGTCAAGATGAACGGTTTCAAGATAAGGATCAAATTAAAAGTAATTTCTATGAGCTCTTCGCAGAAGACCAATGGCGCATATCGCCAAGTCTTACCTCGACAGTCGGATTGGCAATTACGGATGATGAATACTTAAAAGAATTACTCGTAGAGCCAAGAGCGAGCCTTGAGAAACGCTTATCTAATGACAAGTTCTTTAAAGTTGCAACGGGGGAATACCACCGTTCTCCTAACGGCGAGCAAATAGTCCGTAATATAGGTAATCCGGAGCTTGATAACATCAAAGCACGCCACCTCACTTTGGGCTATGGTGAAGACAATAAAAAGAAATGGGACTGGAATGTCGATGTTTATTACAAAGACCTTTATGACCTAGCAATTGAAGATGAAATTCTGAATTACACCAATAATGCCGAAGGGGAGGCTTATGGTGTCGAGTTGCTGCTAGAAAAACATCAAAGTGGCCCAGAAGACAAATGGTTTGGTTGGTTCTCACTCAGTTGGTCTCGCAGCGAGCGAACAGATTTAAATACAGGCTTAACAACAACATTTACCGGTGATACACCCTTGGTATTAAATGCCGTATATAACTATCAATATTCGCCTCGATGGAATATTGGTCTGCGCTACAGTTATCGAACGGGTGCTGCTTATACGCCGATTGTAGGTATTGAGCCAAATGCAGATTTTCCAGACTTATTTCAAGCTGTTTATGGTGACTTAAATTCAGAGCGCCTACCGAATTATCAGCAACTAGATGTTCGCAGCGAATATGACTTTAAAATGTTTGGTAATCAGGCTCAGTTAGTCGTTGATTTAATCAACCTTACCAATCATGACAATATAAGGGGTGTGTTCTATGAGCCTACGCCAAACGATACCGTGAATAACTTTAATGTTGTTGCAGAAAAAGGTTTAGAGTTCTTCCCGTCTATTGGTTTAAGAATGACCTTCTAGTTGGCTTTACATTTTTCTTCATCACAGTATGATGCATGTATATGAAGATACTATATGGACTTATTCTCGTTTTAGCTTTGAGTGCTTGTGCGCAAAAGCAAAGTATTAAAACAGTTGCGCCTCAGCAGGTTTTAAAAGCTATTCCGGTTAATACGCCAGTTGTTGTTAGCTATAAGACCAAAAGTGGGAGTAGTCAGGCGGTAAGTCAGCAAAAGATTTTTGGTTCAAATTCAATACAATCTTTTAGCGCCGCTAAGTCTCCAGAAATAACAAGATCAGAAACGATAACAATAGCCGCGGCTGGCGATGTGATGTTGGGTGGTACAGCAACTCCATTTCTAGAAAAACAAGGTTACGACTTCCCTTTTGATAGTACGCGAAGCATCTTAACGTCGGCCGATATTGCTATCGTTAATTTAGAAACGCCACTGACTCATACAGACGAATTACTAGTAAAGAAAAAATACCGTTTTCGTAATCCGCCAGAAAAAGTCATACCCGCATTACAAAATGCAGGCATAGACATTGTTAGCTTGGCCAATAATCACACACTCGATTATGGCTACGCGGGTTTGCGTGATACAGAAGAAGCGCTTCTCAATGGTAATATTGCCTATCACGGCGCTGGCCAGACTATAGCCGATGCACGTAAAGCCGTTGTGCTAGAACGAAAGGGGCAGAAAATAGGTTTCCTGGCTTACTCGAATACCTTTCCAAAAGAATTCTGGGCCGGCAAGAATAGACCCGGTACAGCATTTGGTCATGAGCGTCACGTAAGGGCCGATGTTAAAGCCTTGGTTGATCAAGGTGTCGAGATTATTGTTGTGTCATTCCACTGGGGGCAAGAAGGTTCAACCACGCTGCGCCCTTACCAACCTATGTTGGCAAAAGCCGCTATAGATTCTGGTGCTGACATGGTTATTGGTCATCACCCACATGTTCTTCAAGAAATAGAGGAATATAACGGGGGTGTTATATTATATAGTCTAGGTAACTACATATTTGGCTCGTTCAGCAATCGCGTAAATGAATCAGCTGTTATCAATGTAAGCTTCAAAGGTGGCGAGTACGAAAGCCTTGAAGTTACGCCAATTTTAGTGAATAACTTTAAAGTGCACTTCAATCCTAAGATCCTCAGCGGCGCAGCCGCACAAAAGGCCTTTAACGACCTTAAATGGCCGTCTAAATAAATTAATTTCAATAAAAGCTAATTAAATCCTCATAGCCTGTTGACAGGCTTCAAATCCGCTATATAATGCGCGCCCTCCCAGAGACAAAT
>CAYZLE010000110.1:0-5217 GCA_964479305.1 uncultured Gammaproteobacteria bacterium
TAAAAAATGATATTTATCATCCAGCTCTTTCAGTTTATAAACGGCTCGCGAGCGGTAGCCTTCTTTTTTTGCCAAGAGAACGTATTCATCGTCGAAATGTTCGTTCATCCAGCGCGAGCTGCTTTTACTTCTTTTAGCCATAAATAATAGTATTAAAATGAAAGTGTGCACCAAGAATGATACACTGTATTACGATTTATTTTGCAAAATACACTAATGATTGATAAAAAAGATTTACAAAAACTAAAAACCAAAGCACACAGCTTAAAGCCTGTTATTTTAATGGGTCAAAAAGGTCTTCATGAAGCCCTTTACGAAGAAATTAAAATTGCCTTAAAAACACACGAGCTGATTAAAATGAAGCTAAGTGGGGCTGACAGAGAAGAGATTAAAACGGTTCTTGCTACGATTAATGAAGAATGCGCATGTGAAACGATCCAATTTATTGGAAACACGGCGACAGTATATCGTCGTAACCCTAAAGCGAAAGTTTCGGTTTTACAGTCGTAAAACCATTCAAACTCGTTTACTTCAGGGCTAAATATTCACCCTGAAGTAAACTCTATTAAATTTAGATATATTTTACTTCTAAAATTTCAAACTCTTTGTCGCCACCCGGTGCTTTCACCGTAACCGCGTCATCTTGCTGTTTACCAATTAAGGCGCGAGCAATGGGAGAGTTGTAAGAAATAAAACCAATACTAATATCAGCTTCATCTTCACCTACAATTTTGTAAGTAACTTCATCGTCTGATGCAACATCTACCAAATCAACCGTTGTACCAAAAATAATTTTGCCGTTGGCATTAATTTTCGTTACATCAATGATTTCACAGTTCGAGAGTTTGCCATCAATATCTTTAATACGGCCTTCTACAAAACCTTGCTCTTCACGAGCAGCATGATACTCAGCATTCTCTTTTAAATCGCCATGTTCACGCGCAGTTGCGATGTCTTCAATAACTTTAGGGCGACGTACTGTTTTTAGCTCTTTTAATTCTAGGCGTAATTTTTCAGCGCCATCTAATGTTAAGGGTACTTTATTCATGACAGCTCCTTTTGCTAACTGTTTTCCTAACTGTTCTTCTAAATTAACTTACGACAGTTTGTGTAAATCTTGCAGGCAATTAATTTCAGTGTTTTCGATATAATCAATCGCCATACAAACCGCTTTAGCGCCCGCAATTGTTGTTGTTACACTCACTTTCTTATTCATCGCTTCACGACGAATAGTGAATGAATCAGCAATAGCTTGCTTGCCTTCGGTTGTGTTAATGATTAAGTCAATTTCATCATTTTTGATTTTATCAACAATGTGAGGACGACCTTCAACTACTTTATTAATCGCTTCACACGGCGTGCCATTTGCTTCAATAGCTTTAGCCGTTCCATGCGTTGCAATAATGTTAAAACCTTTCTTATGTAAAGAGTCAGCCACTTCAATAGCGATATCTTTATCTTGGTCTCTTACACTAATAAATACTTTACCTGACTTAGGTAGTTCTACACCTGCGGCCAATGTACTTTTAGCAAAGGCTTCACCAAAAGTTTTACCCACACCCATTACTTCACCAGTTGATTTCATTTCAGGGCCTAATAAAATATCTACGCCCTGTAACTTATTAAACGGGAATACTGACTCTTTAACCGAGTAGTAGTCTGGTGGAGTGTAAGACGTTACTTTTTGTTCCGCCAAAGAAATGCCGGCCTTACATAAAGAAGCAATTTTCGCTAATGGCAAACCAATTGCTTTCGATACGAAAGGTACGGTTCTTGATGCACGCGGGTTAACTTCTAATACGTAAACATCGTCGCCTTTAATGGCAAACTGAGTATTCATTAGGCCTACAACTTTAAGCTCTTTAGCCATTACTTCAACTTGGCGACGCAGTTCGTCTTGCATCTCATCACTCAGTGTATAAGGAGGAATAGAACAAGCTGAGTCACCTGAGTGAACACCGGCTTCTTCAATATGTTCCATAATCGCGCCCACAAGCACTTGCTTGCCGTCGTAAATACAATCTACGTCGACTTCGATAGCGTCGTTTAAGAAGCGATCTAACAATACGGGTGAGTCATTCGATACGCTTACAGCTTCGTGCATGTAACGATTTAAATCTTTTTCATCCGATACAATTTCCATTGCACGGCCACCTAGTACGTACGATGGACGTACCACTAATGGATAACCAATTTCTTTTGCAGAGTTAATCGCTTCTTCAACCGAACGCGCTGTGCGGTTAGGCGGCTGCTTAAGATTCAAGTTTTGAATCAGTTGCTGGAAGCGCTCACGATCTTCAGCCAAATCAATTGAGTCTGGGCTTGTACCAATAATAGGTACGCCGGCTTCTTCAAGTGCCTCAGCCAACTTAAGCGGTGTTTGACCACCATAATGCACAATTACACCGAATGGACTTTCAATGCGAATAATTTCAAGCACGTCTTCTAGTGTTAAGGGTTCAAAATATAAACGATCTGATGTGTCGTAATCAGTAGAAACGGTTTCAGGGTTACAGTTAACCATAATCGTTTCAAAGCCAGCATCACGCAAAGCTAGTGCAGCGTGTACACAGCAGTAATCAAACTCAATACCTTGACCAATTCTATTTGGACCACCACCAAGAATAATGACTTTCTTGTTGTCGCTTGTATTTGCTTCGCATTCTTCATCGTAGCTTGAGTACATATAAGCAGTAGACGATGAGAATTCGGCAGCACAAGTATCAACACGTTTATATACTGGGTGCACATTGTGCTCACCACGTATTTTACGCACTTCATCTTCGTTTGTGTTTAGTACAGATGCTAAGCGACGGTCAGAGAAACCTTTGCGTTTCAGTGTTACTAATTGTTCGCGTGTTAAGTCTTGTAGCTTGCTGCTATCTAAAGCTAATTCAATATCAATAATTTCTTTAAGCTGAACTAAGAACCACGGATCGATTTTGGTAATATCAAAAACGTCTTGCTGACTCATACCATGGCGGAATGCATCACCCACATACCAAATACGGTCAGGGCCCGCTTCGCGAAGTTCGCGGCGAATTTTCTTTAGTTTCTCTTCTTGACTCAGTTCTTCGTCAACAATCGGGTTAAAACCATCAGCGCCTACTTCTAGGCCGCGTAATGCTTTTTGCATAGACTCTTGGAAAGTACGGCCAATAGCCATAACTTCACCAACTGACTTCATTTGTGTAGTTAGTCTGTCATTTGCTGCGGGGAATTTTTCAAAAGCAAAACGAGGGATTTTAGTGACAACATAATCAATCGTTGGCTCAAATGATGCTGGGGTTGCACCACCGGTAATATCGTTTTGAAGTTCATCTAAAGTAAAACCAACCGCTAATTTTGCAGCGATTTTTGCAATAGGGAAACCGGTTGCTTTAGAAGCTAATGCAGATGAGCGCGATACACGCGGGTTCATCTCAATAATAATCATTTTGCCGTTTTCAGGATTGATAGCAAACTGTACGTTTGAACCACCTGTTTCAACGCCAATCTTACGTAAAACTGCTAGGGAAGCATTACGCATGATTTGGTATTCTTTATCTGTCAGCGTTTGAGCTGGAGCAACGGTAATTGAATCACCAGTATGAATACCCATTGGGTCAAGGTTTTCGATAGAACAAATAATAATACAGTTATCTGCATTATCACGAACCACTTCCATTTCGTATTCTTTCCAACCTAGTACTGATTCTTCAATAAGTACTTCTGTTGTTGGCGAAAGATCTAAGCCACGCGTAACAATCTCTTCAAACTCTTCGCGGTTATAAGCAATACCACCGCCTGTGCCACCCATTGTGAATGACGGACGAATGATAATTGGGAAGCCTAAAATATCACGAATTTCTTTAGCTTTTACCATGTCGTGAGCAACGAAAGACTTTGGCGTATGTAGGCCAATTTCATCCATAGCAACACGGAATTTTTCACGATCTTCAGCCATATCAATAGCTTCACGCTTCGCGCCGATCATTTCTACATTGTGCTCTGCTAATACACCTTCACGATCAAGGTCTAGCGCACAGTTCAATGCTGTTTGACCGCCCATTGTAGGCAGTAGCACGTCTGGCTTTTCTTTCTTAATAATTTCTGCAACATTGCGCCAATGAATTGGCTCAATGTAAATTGCGTCTGCAGTTTCAGGGTCTGTCATAATTGTTGCAGGGTTCGAGTTAACTAAAATAACGCGATAACCCTCTTCTCTTAAGGCTTTACAAGCCTGAGCACCTGAATAATCAAATTCGCATGCTTGACCAATGACAATTGGACCAGCACCAATAATTAATACACTTTTTATATCACTACGTTTTGGCATAAATCTACTTTGCAGCCCCCGATGTTGAGGACTTCATGGATTGAATAAATTGATCAAATAATGGCGCTACATCATGTGGACCCGGGCTAGCTTCAGGGTGACCCTGGAAGCTGTAAGCTGGCTTATCAGTCAGCGCAATACCCTGTAATGAACCATCGAATAATGAACGATGACTTGCCTTGATGTTACTTGGCAGGCTTTCTTCATCAACAGCAAAACCGTGGTTTTGGCTTGTGATCATTACAACTTTCGAGTCTAGGTCTTGAACCGGGTGGTTAGCACCGTGGTGACCGAATTTCATTTTGCTTGTTTTAGCGCCAGCAGCTAAAGCTAATAGTTGGTGCCCTAGGCAAATACCAAATAAAGGTAGGTTTGAATCAAGCAATGTTTTAATCGCTTCAATTGCGTAATCACAAGGCTCTGGATCGCCAGGGCCATTTGAAAGGAATACACCGTCTGGGTTCATTGCTAGTACTTCTGCAGCAGGTGTTTTTGCAGGTACAACGGTTAAGTTGCAGCCACGTTCAGCCAACATACGAAGAATATTGTGTTTAACACCAAAGTCATAAGCCACTACATTGAAGCTATCTTTTGGTAAGTCTTGTTGAACATCGTCAGGGCCTACCCAAACGCGCTTGTCCCAAGAGTATGATTTTTGTGTTGTAACGTGTTGAGCTAAATCTAAACCTTTTAGTCCAGCAAACTCATTTGCTGATAGTTTAGCTTGGTCGATATCTTTGTCGCTAATGTCTTTAGCAGCATAGATACAACCTTTTTGCGCACCTTTATCACGCAAAATGCGTGTTAAACGACGTGTGTCAATATCTGCAATAGCTATAATATCATGACGTTTTAAGTAGTCTTCTAGAGACTCTTCGCTGCGCCAGTTGCTGGTTACT